>JBBDNX010000604.1:0-14092 GCA_040877345.1 Pirellulales bacterium | reverse complement strand
CTCGAACCAGGGGCCATATACGGCCATGAGATATGCCAGGCCGCTCAGGACAAGTCCCGCGCAGAACACGCGTCGCTCGGCACGGCCAAAGACCACGCCCAGGAAGCCCGCAAACAGCACGACCAGCAGCAGCGTGAAGAGCGTGCTGGCCCAGATCGGGTTGGCAAATTTCAGCGCAGTGATCGCGATGGCCACCCCAAGCACCGCAATGAACAGCGTCTTGAGTGAGAATCGCGGTAGGGGGATCGGACTTTTCATGGCGGCTTACTCCTTCTGTTCTCGTTTCTCTTCGGCCTTGCGCTCGCGGTAGTCGGCCAGTACGCCGGCCGGGTCGTCGTTGAACAGGTCGCGGCAGCCGGTGCAGCAGACAAAATAGCCGCGCCCTTCGAACGAGACCTCGATCGTGCCCAGCCCACCGGTCACCACGCACTCCGGTTGACCGGATCCCTTGGCAAACGAACTGCCCTGCCGCGTGTAACCCACTTCGGCCAGCCGGCTGTATCGCTCGCCCCCGGCCGCCTTTTCGTACAGGATCACCAGCCGGTCGCCACCAGCCACCAGCCGGATCGAGATCCGCGCTACATCCGGCGGCGACTCTGCCGAATCGTCCACGGCCAGCAAAATGAATGTTCCCTCGTCGCTGACCTCGCCTTGGAACTGATCGACCGTGGCCTGCTGCTCGTCATCCGAGGGGCGCGTGGCCGCGAGCTGAAAACTGTCCCGTTCTTCACCGGGAGTAATCCGCCCGGTGACGTAATACTTGCCCTGGGGCGAATCGAACCCGATGGCCGCCCGATCGTCCGCAAACCGCCAGGCCCACTCGGCCCGTTCGGTCCAAGCCCCCTGGTTCGACCCGCGGCGGATTTGCCCGACTCCCTTCCAATCCCCCACATACGCTTGCAGCGCCGCCAACGCGGCCTTGTCGTCGGCGAGCTGGCCGCGGCCGTCATCGTCGGGGGCACCGGCCGCGAGCGACACAATTGCCAGTGCCGAGGCAGCAAGGCGAGTCCGCGAGCATGTGGTTCCGAGCACAGGCGGCCTCTTTGAATTGAAGGATGCGGCAACCGTGATTGTACTGCCCGAGGAATGAGGGATGAAGGGAGAAGGCAGAAGGAAGGAGGAAGGTGGAAGGAGGAAGGAGGAAGGAGGAGTAGGAGAGACGCCCAGGGAAAACGGTTGTCGGCCGTCGTGCAGCCTCCAGCCCGAGATCTGGGGCACGCTGACGCTTTGCCAGAAGCCACCCGGACCAAGAACTCGCTATCCCCACTTCCCTCGGCTTTCACAACCGTGTTGGGTGGTTGATCTTAGGGAGCCGGAGTGGTACGATCAAACGAGGCTCCGGTCGGCGTTGGACTTGGACAGCGCGCTTGATTCCTGGGAGGTGTCGCCCATGCTACAGCTCATTGGTAGAGGTTCCGCTCATACGTGCGACGGCCTGACGCGCCGCGATTTCCTGCAGGCCGGCACGCTGGGGGCCATCGGCCTTTCGCTGGCCGACCTGCTGCGGGCCGAGGCGCAGGGCAACGTGGCCCCCGATCACGACGACCGCTCGGTGATCATGATCTTCAACCTGGGCGCCCCCAGCCAGTTGGACACCTGGGACCCCAAGCCCCAAGCGCCTAGCGAAATCCGCGGGCCGTTCAAGCCGATCAAGACCAACGCGGATGGCATCGAAATCAGCGAGATCTTCCCCGGCATGGCGCGCCACGCCGACAAGTATTCGCTGGTCCGGTCGTGCTATCACACGGCGGCGGCCGTCCATGATACCGGCCACCAGATGCTGCAGACCGGCCGCTTGTTCACCGGCGGCATCAACACGCCGCACGCCGGCTGCGTGCTGAGCTACCTGCGCGGCCGCAAGACCGACCTGCCGCCCCACGTGGTGCTGCCCGAGCCGATGGGCCGCACGGGGGGCAACCTGCCGCACGGGCAAGACGCCGGCTTTTTGGGGAAGGCCTACGACCCGTTCGCGCTGATGGCCGACCCCTCGCAGCCCAACTTCCAGGTTCCCGACCTGTTGCCGCCGGCCCAGATTGGCGAGGCCCGCCTCGACCGCCGCCGCCGGCTGCGCGACATCGTCGACGACACGGTCAAGAACTTCGAGGCCAGCGACAACGCCCAGTTGCTCGACAGCAACTTCGAGGCGGCCTTCCGGCTGATGACCAGCGTGCAGGCCCGCGAGGCCTTCGACCTGTCGAAGGAGCCGACGGAGCTGCGCGAGAAATACGGCATGAACCGCTTCGGCCAGTGCTGCCTGCTCAGCCGGCGGCTGATCGAGGCGGGAGTCCGCTTCGTCACCGTGAACACGTTTCTGACGGTGTTCGACGAGATCACCTGGGACATCCACGGCTCGAAGCCGTTTACGTCGATCGAGGGGATGCGCGACATCGTGGCCCCCATGTACGACCAGGCCTACTCTGCCCTGCTGGACGACCTGACCGAGCGGGGCATGCTGGCCAAGACGCTGGTCTGCAACCTGCAGGAGTTCGGCCGCACGCCGCGAGTGAACCCGGCCGGCGGCCGCGACCACTGGCCGCAGTGCTGGACTTCGTACTTTGCCGGCGGCGGCGTGCAGGGGGGCCGCGTGGTGGGCCGCAGCGACGCCATCGGCGGCGTGCCGGCCGAGCGGCCCGTCGAGCCGGCCGAGGTGGTGGCCACAATCTTCCGCAGCCTGGGGCTGCCGCTGGAGACGCACCTGCCCGGACCGCAGTCGCGGCCCTTCCCGCTGGTCGATTTCGGCAAGCACGAGATTAGCGAACTATTTTAGCCGGGTTCCACGGAGCCGGCTTGTGACCACCGCAACAAACCACGCCACCGGCGGCCTCGCGGCATGCGGGGTCGAGTGGATGGCAGCTTTCCCGCCTGTTTTCTCAACACGCCTTATTACCGTGGCCTGGCCGCACGCTTACCGGCCCGGCAGGAGTTGATACGATGTTCGCCTATCGCGTTTCGGTCGGGTGCCGATGGATCGGTGCCTGGACGCTGGCCGTCGTGCTGGCCGCCGACGTACAGACGGCCTGGTGCCAGGAGAGCCTGGTGCTGTTGCCCTCCGAGATCACGCTCGCCGGCCCCGAGGCGCGGCAGACGCTGCTGGTCGAACAGTCGCGGCAGTCGCACTACGTGGGGCAGGTCACCGAGGGGCTCTCGTTCGAATCGAGCAATCCCGAGGTGGCCGTCGTCGAAGACGGGCAACTGCTGCCCCGCGGCAACGGCCAGGCCACGATTTCGGGCAAGTCGCCGCTGGGCGTGGCGACGGCCACGGTGAATGTGACCGGGATGGATGAGCCGTTTGAGTGGAGCTTTCGCAACCACGTGCAGAGCGTGCTCTCGAAATCGGGCTGCAACTCGGGCGCCTGCCACGGCGCGCAGGCCGGCAAGAACGGCTTCAAGCTGTCGCTGCGGGGTTACGACCCGGCGGGCGACTTCCAGGTGATCACGCGGCAGGCGCAGGGGCGCCGCATCGTGCCGAGCGACCCGGGGCGCAGCTTGGTGCTCACCAAGCCGAGCGGGGCCGTGCCGCACAAGGGCGGCCTGCGGTTCCGGACCAATTCGTTGGAGTACCGAGTGCTGGCGGAGTGGATCGCTTCGGGCACGCCGCCGCCCGAGGATTCGGACCCGCGGATCGAACGGCTGGAGATCCTGCCGGCGGCCACGGTGCTCAAGCCGGAGATGAAGCAGCAGCTCGTGGTGCTGGCCCACTTCAGCGACGGGCGCACGGAAGACGTGACGCGCTGGGCCAAGTACACCGCCACGAACGAGTCGGTCGCCCAGGTCGATGAGACGGGCAACGTGCGGGTGATGGGCTTCGGCGAGGGGGCCATCACGGCCTGGTACCTGAGCCGCGTGGTGATGGCGACGGTCAGCTCGCCGTACGCGACCAGCGTGCCGCCGGAGGTATTTGCCAAGGCCGCGCGGCGCAACTTCATCGACGAGCTGGTGCTGGCGAAGCTGGCCAGCCTGAATATCCCGCCTTCGCCGCCGGCCAGGGACGACGAGTTCCTGCGGCGGGCCTATCTGGACACGATCGGCGTCCTGCCGACCGCCGACGAAGCGCGGGCCTTCCTGGCCGACACGTCGGCCGACAAGCGCGACCGCGTGATCGAGTTGCTGCTGTCTCGGCCGGAGTACGTGGATTACTGGGCGTACAAGTGGTCCGACCTGCTGCTGGTCAACGGCGAGCGGCTGCGGCCGCCGGCGATGTGGTCGTACTATTCCTGGATCCGCAACCACGTGGAGGCCAACACGCCGTGGGACGAGATGGTGCGGGAGCTGGTGACGGCCAAGGGGAGCACGCTGGAGAACGGGGCGGCGAACTTCTTCGTGCTGCACCAGGATCCGCCGGACATGACGGAGACGACCACGGTGGCTTTCCTGGGTATGTCGATCAACTGCGCCCGCTGCCACAACCATCCGCTGGAAAAGTGGACCAACAACCAGTATTACGCGATGGCCAACCTCTACGCGCGGGTCCGGTTGAAGACCGTTCCCGGCGACGGCAACGTGGTGGTGTTCAGCGCTTCGGAAGGCGACCTGGTTCAGCCGCTGACGGGCAAGCCGCAGCCGCCCGCTCCCCTGGACGGCGAAGCGATCGGGCTGGAGGCCGCCGGCGACCGCCGGCAGCACCTGGCCGACTGGCTCACGTCGCCGGAAAACCCGTATTTCAGCCGGGCGATCACCAACCGGGTGTGGGCCAACTTCATGGGGGTGGGCCTGGTGGAAATGGTCGACGACATGCGGCTGACGAACCCGCCGAGCAACGAGGAGCTGCTCGCGGCCGCGGCCGGATACCTGGTCGAAAACGACTTCGATCTGAAGGCCTTGATGCGGACCATCCTGCAGTCGAAGACGTACCAGCGATCGAGCGAGCCGCTGGCGGAGAACGCAGCGGACCAGCGGTTTTATTCGCGTTACTACCCGCGGCGGATGATGGCCGAAGTGCTGCTGGACGCGCTGTCGCAGGTCTCTGGCGCAGCGACAAAGCTGGGCGATTACCCGTCCGGTTGGCGGGCCATGCAGTTGCCCGACTCGACGGTGGACTCGTACTTTTTGAAGACGTTCGGCCGGCCGGATCGGATCGTGACCTGCGAGTGCGAGCGGACCGCCGAGCCTTCGATGGTGCAGGTGTTGCACATCTCGAATGGCGACACGTTGAATGAGAAGCTGCAGGCGCCCGGCAACCGCTTGGAGGCCTTGATCGCGGCGGGCACGGCCGACGGCCAGATCATCGACGAGGCGTACCTGAGCGCGCTGGCGCGCTTGCCGACCGACGACGAACGCAGCCGCCTGTTGGCCGTGCTGGCCGAGGCTCCCCAGGACAACAAGCGGATCCTGGTCGAGGACCTGTACTGGAGCATCCTCAGCAGCCGCGAGTTCTTGTTCAACCATTAAAGGTGCTCTGTGATGAAACGACTGTGTGCGCTGGCCATGGTGTGGCTGGCCGCGGCAACCGCGCTGGCCGAAGAGCCGGCCAAAGAACCGGCGCCAACCGGCGCGGACAGCCAGGCGCCAAACTTCCAGCGCGACATCGCACCGATCTTCGAGCTGTACTGCGTCGGTTGTCACGGCGCCGATGCTCCGGAGAGCGGCCTGGTGCTGGAAAGTTTTGCATCGCTGCTCGAAGGCGGCGACGGGGGCGCGGCGATCGTGGCGGGCAAGAGCGACCAGAGCCGCTTGCTCTTGATGCTCACCGGCAAGGCCGAGCCGGCCATGCCTCCCGAAGGAAACGAAGCGCCCACCGCCGAGGAGATTGCGCTGATCAAGGCCTGGATCGAAGCGGGCGCCAAGGGTCCGGATGGCCAGGGCCCGGATCCGACGCGGCTGGTGACGCCGACGGTGGAGCTCAAGGCCCCCGCCCGGCAGGTGATCAACGCCGCGGCGATCAGCCCTGACGGCAAGCAGGCCGCCTTGGCCGGTTATGGTGAGGTGCGCCTCATGGCGCTCGACAGCCGCTCGACCGTGCGGACGTTTGCGCCGCACCGGGGCAACGTGACCGACGTGGCTTTTTCCAAGGACGGCACGCGGCTGTTGACGGCGGCCGGCGAGCCGGGGTTGTTCGGCGAAGCGCGGCTGTGGAACGTGGCCGATGGGTCGCTGCTCTTGACGCTGGTGGGCCACGGCGACAGCCTGTACGCGGCGGCGCTCAGCCCCGACGGCACGCTGATCGCCACGGCCGGTTACGACCAGAAGATCAAGCTCTGGGACGTGGCCGGCGGCCAGGAGCAGCGGACGCTCGACGGCCACAACGGCGCCGTTTACGACCTGGCATTCAGCCCCAACGGCAAGTACCTGGCCAGCGCCAGCTCGGACCGCACGGTCAAGCTGTGGGACGTGGCCAGCGGCGAGCGGCTCGATACGTTCGGGCAGCCGCTCAAGGAGATCTACGCGGTCGCGTTCAGTCCCGACGGACAGCGGGTGGCGGCCGGGGGCGTCGACAACCGCATCCGGGTCTGGCAGATCGGCCCCACGGGGCGTGAGGGTGAAAACAACCTGTTATACACGCGCTTCGCCCACGAGGGAGCGATTATCGAGCTGGCCTTCTCTCCCGACGGCGCGACGCTGGTCTCGTCGGCCGAGGATCGAACGGTCCGCGTCTGGGAGGCCGCGACCGTCGCGGAGCGGCGCCTGCTGGAGTTGCAAAGCGACTGGCCGACTGCCCTGGCGATTGGACCCGACAACAAGACGCTGCTGGTGGGCAGGCTCGACGGCAGGCTGGCGGTCTACGATGCCACCAGCGGCCAGCCGATGCCGCCGGCCAAGCCGGAGCTGGCAGCGGCCGAGCCGCGCGGAATCCAGCGCGGGCAGGCGAGTAGCGTGAAGCTGAAGGGCAAATTCCTGCTCGGCGCGAGCGAAGTCAAGTCGAACCATGCCGGCCTGGCGGCTTCGGTCAACCAGGCGGATGAGCCGTCGGCCGAGGAGGTTCTGGTCGAGGTGACGGCGGCCGCGGACCTCGCCCGCGGGGAATACAAGTTGAGCGTTACGACACCGGGCGGCACGAGCGGCGAAGTGGCCTTGTACGTCGACGAGCTGCCGCAACTTACGGAGGCCGGACCCAACGACGGGCCGGATGAGGCGCCCTTGTTGACATTGCCGACCGGCTATTGGGGTCTGCTGGACAAGCCGGGTGATCTCGATCACGTGCGGTTCGAGGCCCGTGCCGGGCAGACCATCGTCTGCGAGCTGGCGGCCGGCAAGCTGGGCTCTTCGGCGAACGGCGTGCTGACACTGCTGGGTCCGACCGGCGCGGTGGTGGCCAAGAACAACGACTTCGACAGCCGGGACGATGCCCTGCTGGCCTACCAGGTTTTGGCCGACGGGCAGTACACGGTCCGGGTCAAGGACCTGGCGCACGGGGGGAGCGAAAAGCACTTCTATCGCCTGTCGGTGGGCGAGCTGGCGTACGTCACGGGATGTTATCCTTTGAGCATTCCGGCCAACCAGGAGACCGAGGTCGAGCTGGCGGGCTACAACCTTCCGCCGGGCGCCAAGGTGGCATTGCCGGCGAGCCCGCCCGGCGAGCAGCGATTGCCGCTCGATGCCAACCGCTTCCGCTTCAGCCGCGAGTTGACCGTGCTGGCCAGCGAAGCGGCGGAGCAACTGGAAGTGGAACCCAACGACCTGCCCGCCGAGGCGACTTCGATCGGCGTGCCGGGGAGCATCGGCGGCCGGCTCTGGGCCACCCGCGAAGGCCAGCAGGCCGACTCCGACTTGTTCCGCTTCGAGGCCCGGGCGGGCCAGAGCCTGGTGCTGGAGGTCGAAGCCCAGCGCCGCGGCTCGCCGGTCGACAGTAAGATCGAGGTCCTGGACGTCGAAGGCCGGCCGGTCGAGCGGCTCGTGCTGCAGGCCGTCCGCGACAGCTACATCGACTTCCGCGGCGTCGACTCGGACGGGGCGGGTCTGCGGCCGAAGAATTGGGAGGAGATGGAGCTCAACGAGTACATGTACCTGCAAGGCGAGGTGTGCAAGATCTTCCGCATGCCGCAGGGTCCCGATTCCGACATCGTGTTCTACACGCTGGGGGGCAAGCGGCGCTGCTATTTCGATACCAGCCCCACCGCGCACGCCTTCGAGGAGACCCTTTACGTTGTCGAGCCGCACCCGGCCGGCACGGCGTTGGTGCCGAACGGCTTGCCGGTGTTTCCGATTTATTATGCCAACGACGACGATATGGAGCGCAAGCTGGGCCGCGACTCGCGTGTGACGTTCACGGCGCCGGCCGACGGCAGCTACCTGGTGCGGGTCGGCGACGTGCGTGGGTTTGGCGGCGACCGGTTCGCCTATCGCCTGATCGTCCGCGAACCACGGCCCGATTTCCAGGTGACGCTGGCCGACGTGAACGCCACGGTTCACGCGGGCAGCGGCCGCCGACTGACGTTCAGCGCCAACCGGATTGACGGCTTCGACGGCGACATCGTGATCGAAGCCGGCGAGCTGCCGTCCGGCTTCAGCCTTTCGACGGCGCCGCTGGTGATCCAGGCCGGCCACGTGGAAGCGCGGGCCGTGCTGACCGCGGCAGCGGACGCTTCGCAGCCCACGGCGGAGCAGTGGGCCCAGGTCAAGCTGACCGCGCGGGCCGATATCGGCGGCAGCCAGGTGGTCAAGGACGTGAACGGTCTGGGCAACGTCAAGCTGGCCGAGAAGCCGAACCTGCTGGTGCGGGTCGAGCCGGCCGAAGTCGTGATCGCGCCGGGCACGACGGTCACTGCCATGCTGAAGATCGAGCGCAACGGATTCGACGAGCTGATCAATTTCGACGTCGATAACTTGCCGCATGGCGTAATTGTCGACAATATCGGCCTCAACGGCGTGCTGATCCCCGCGGGCCAGACCGAGCGGCAGATCTTCCTGACGGCCGCCAAATGGGTGCCCGACACCGACCGGAAGTTCCACGCCGTGGCCTCCAGCGCCGGCGCGCAGGCCTCACCGGCCGTGGTGCTGCACGTCCGCAAGCCGGACACGGTGGCCCAGGCCTCCGACAGCGGCGGCCAGTGAAGGGCCGCGTCGATGTACCGGCGACTCTCGATGCGTGAGTTCTGCGACACGGCCGCCCAAGTGATGGCCGAGCTGCCGGAGCCGTTTCATGAATGGCTCGAAAACGTGGTGGTCGAAGTCGAGCCGACCGCATCGCCGGCATTGCGCAAGCGATGGCGGCTGCGCGGCCCGCCGCCCATGGGGCTGTTCATAGGCCTACCCGTCGACGACCAACGGTACGGCGAGCGCGCGCCCAACCGGATCCTGCTGTTCAAGGACACGATCGAGGCGGTCTGCCGCTCGCGGGAAGAGATCAAGTACGAGATTCGCCGCACGGTGCTCCACGAGGTGGCGCACCACTTCGGCTACTCGGAAGAAGACCTGGACGATTTCGAGGCGCGAGAAAGTCCTTTCGATGGGCCGCGTGAGGAGACGCCTTGAAGCGCGAGCCGGCCAGTGGACCGCCGACTACCGGCGGTTGCGAGTCGTGGCCGCCAAAGTGTCGAGTGAATGAGTCTGTGGCCGAATCCGGATTTGGCCGCGATGGTTATCTTCTTCGGGCGCTTCGGTTTGGGTCGCACGGCCGGCGGCGGGCCTGTACCATTCGAGTCGGCTGCCTATAATCGGCGAAATGGACCCGCCTCAAGCGACCGTCGGCAGCCTCGCTCCTGCCTTTGATTTGGCTTGCACCCCAGCCGGCCGAGCGTCGCTGGCCGATTACCGCGGCCGGTGGCTGATGCTGATTTTTTATCCGCGCGATTTTTCGCTGGTCTGCCCCACGGAGCTGTCGGCGATCAGCGCCCGGATCGAGGAGTTCAACCGGCAGGGATGCGGCGTGCTGGGCATCAGTTCCGACAGCATCGAGTCGCACCTGCGATGGATCGGGACGCCCAAGTCCCAGGGAGGCCTGGGGGGATTGAAGTTTCCGCTGGCCAGCGACACGGACGGCCGCGTTTGCCGCTCGTACGGGGTGTTTCTCGAGCACCAGCACGTGGCGCTGCGGGGCCTGTTCATCATCGACCCCAACGGCGTGTTGCAGTACCAGGTGGTCCATAACACGAGCGTGGGGCGGCGGACCGACGAGCTCTTGCGGGTGCTGGCCGCCCTGCAGACCGGGGGCCTGTGCGCGGAGAACTGGAGCCCGGAACAGGCGCCGATGGATGCCGCCGGGCTGGTGCAGCCGGGCAGCATGATCTCGCACTACCGCATCGAGCGACACGTCGGCGACGGTGCGTTTGCCACGGTCTTCCAGGCTCAAGACACGACGCTGTTGCGCATGGTGGCCATCAAAGTGGTCAAGGCCACCAGCCCCATGGCGCCGGGAGCCGTGCTGGCCGAGGCCCGGGCGGCCGCCGCTTTGAACCACCCCAACGTGTGCACCATCTATTCGGTCGACGACAGCGAAGGAGTGCCGGTGATTGCGATGGAGTATCTCTCCGGCAAGCCGCTGTCCCGGCTGGTCGGCGAAGAGCGGTTGTCGGGCGAGACGGCCGCGGGGATCGTGCGGCAGGTGGCCGCCGGGATGGCGGCGGCGCACGCGCTGGGCGTGGTACACGGCGACCTGAAGCCGGCCAACGTGATGATCACCGACGAAGGGGTGGCCAAGATACTCGATTTCGGCCTGGCCCGCCGCGAGCTGCCCCAGGCGAATCCTGAGGAAACGACGGACCTGGCATCGCCCAGTTCGGGCGTGACCGGCACGCCCAGCTACATGTCGCCCGAGCAGGCCGACGGCCAGCCGCCCACGGCGGCCAGCGACGTCTTTTCGCTGGGGGCCATCCTCTACGAGATGCTGACAGGCCGCCGGGCGTTTGCCGGCGACAACGTGCTGCGGGTGTTGAGCCGCATCCGCTCGGTCGATGCCGAGTCGCTGGCGACCGACGTGGACGAGCCGTTTTCGTCGCTGTTGCGCGAGGCCTTGGTGCGCGAGCCCGACCGCCGGACGATCGGCATGTCGCAGATCGGCGACCGCATGGGGGCGGTGCTGAACGCCTCCAGCGCCTTAGCGGGGTGAGCGGGAGGAGGTGGGGGTTTTGCTCTTGGGCCGGGTGGCTGGGGCAAAGCGGTAGCGTGCCCCAGTCTGTCTCGTGCGCCCCATGCCGTTAGCTGGCTCAAAGAGCCTTGACAGTGGTTCCATATGCGGTATCATTGTTTTGACGGTGCTGGTTCTTTTAACACGAAGTACGATGGATGAATTTCATCACGTACCTGCCGATCCGCTACAACGACGGATCTGAGGTGCCAGACACCGAGCTGCAGGAAATTGTAGCCGAGTTGTTTCAAGGCTTTAGCGGCGCAACAGTCAGCGGCCCAATGCACGGGTAGGAGGCAACGACCGTGAAGAAGCTGGAGGTGCGTGCAAAAGAGGCCTTGGCCTTCGCGCGTCAACAGGCCGAGTCGGCCAAGACCTGGATCGAGTTGAGTAATGCCCTGTATGGTATGGGCGGCAAGTGCGGCGAGCTATTCCCGACGGCGTCTGACCGGGCCAAGTTTGCCAAGACTCCGGAGTACAAGGAAATGGCCGAGATACTGGCAGCCCTGCCAGGCGCCAGGAGCGGGGACGTGCCCAGCGGTCAACTGAGGGTGAGGATGCCCAGGTCAATCCATGCGGCGCTGATTGAAGAGGCAAAGGCCGAAGGCGTCAGCTTGAACCAGTTGATCCTTTCCAAAATCAGCTTCCAACTCCGTGGCCAGACGGAGTGGAAGGCAGAAGGCAGAAGGCAGAAGGCAGAAGGCAGAAGGAAGGAAGACGGCCGCCCGGCTGTAGCGTGCTACCAGTCTGTGTCTCCCAGCCCATGCCGTCGCGCGGCTCGCTGAATCCTGGCGAATTCACGTGCGGCGAGCCTCGACCTTTGATCTTTCCACCTCCTCAGCCCTATTCCTCCTTCCTCCTTCTGCCTTCTGCCTTCTGCCTTCAATACCCCTGGATGTTGTGGACGCTGACCATGCGGGGAGCGACGCGGGTGAGCTCGCGGCCCTGCTTGTCGAAGAGGATGCCGAGCAAGAAGTGGGCGCCGGGCACCGCAACGTCGGTGGGCCACTGGGCGCGGGCCCGCAGGAAATTGCCCTCGGCGTCGAGCGTCTCGAGCCGGCCCTCGTAATCGGCGATCTTCTGGCCCGACGTGTCGAGCAGGCGGAAGACGACCTTGCGGACCTGGTCGGCCTGGTCGGGCGGCAGGGCCACGAGGCCGGTCACCAAGGCGTTGGTCTCCTGCAGCCAGGGAGTGTCGCAGCGGATGGGCGCCATGACCGGCCCGCACTGCCGCCAGTGGGCCGGCTCGAGCTGGTTGACTAGCTGAATCTTGGCCAGCGACGCGGGCTGCTGGACCGATAGCGGGCTGCCGTAAGCGAACGTGCGATAGACGCGCGGGCCGCCGTCGCTGTAGCAAAGCTCGGCATCGAGCGCGATCACGGCGCCTTCGGCCACTTTAAAATCGGGAAAGTTGGACCAGGGGAGCTTGAACTCGACCTCGGCCCCCTCGCTGGTCTTGCGGGCCGCCACTTCGACGCCCTGCCCTTCGATCGCCTGCAGCATGTCGGGACGCAGGCACCAGCGGGGCTTGATCTCGGTCCCCTTGTAGCCGGTCCAGTACATGTGCACCGCGCCTTTTCCCCAATCGTGCGAGCGGAAGTGCTCGTTGCGGCGGGTGTCGAAGTACCACTCGACTCCGTCGCCTTCCCAGAGCCGGTCGTCGGGCGCCGGGTTGGCCTGTTTCTCGTCCAGCGTGCGCAGGCCGGCGTAGAAGGCCTCGTCGTCCCACATGTAGAAGAACTGAGCGGCGCGGTTCTTCACATCGGGCTCGTAATAGCAGACCGGGGTGGAGAACGAGCCGCGAAACTCGGAGAGATCGCCGTCGATCTTCATCCCTTGCGGGGCGCGGGTCGCGACGCCCCGCACTCCTTCCTCCAAGGCGCCGCCCGGCGCACGGCCGAAACAAGCGGACTCGGACCCGACGAGGGCCACCAGCAGGCACGACAGTGAGACCACGAGGTGAGTGCGCATAAAATGCTTCCTTCGCCAGAATGAGCTTACGATGCCCTGGCCCCTACCGGCCAGCAGGCGGACCAGACGATTATGACGTGGCCGGCCGCGAGTCTCAAATCGGCTCGTGCACGGCCTCGCGCAAGGCCCGGCGTGCCAGGCGCGTGACCAGGACCGTCACGGCCACGGCGGCCGCCAGGCCAGTAAAGAAGGCCGCCTGTTGCCAGGGGCCGTGGGCCACGCGGCCGGACGTGATGTCGCTGAGCTGCCGGGCGGCGCTGCCCAGATAGACGTACATGACGGTGCCGGGGAGCATGCCCAGCCACGAGGCGAGGGCAAAATCGCGGAAGGAGACCTTGGTCAGGCCGAAGGCGTAATTGAGCGGCCCGTAGGGGAGCATGGGCGAGAGCCGCACCAGGAGCACGATCTTGAATCCCTGCTCGGCCACGGCGGCGTCGATGACACGGAACTTGTGGTTGTGCGAGAGCTTCTGCTGGAGCCAATCGCGCAACAGGTACCGGCTGACCAGCAAGGACGCGCAGGCCCCCAGCGTGCTGCCGACCGAGACAGCCACGAGCGCCGGCCACATGCCCAGCGCGAAGGCGCCCACAAGAGTGACAACCGAGCCGGGCACGAACAGCAGGCTGGCCGGCACATAAAAGGCCGCCAGCAGCACCGGCCCCCATGGCCCCAGGTCCGCGGCCCATTCGGGAATGTCTACCAGGGCGGCGCGGAGGCGCGGCATCGACAGCCAGGCTGCCGCCCCGGCGGCCGCCAGCAGCAGTGCCGCGGCAAGCCGTTTGATCGTGGACTTCGTCATGCGCAGGCGCCGAGAAAGCAAACGTGGGTTGAAACCAAGCCGCTGGTGCATTCTATACGGTGGAAGGGGTGTAGCTGAATTCACCAGAATTCAGGGAGCCGTGACAGGGCGGCCAGAATTCTGGCGCTTTTCTGCTACGACGATTCGCTCGACGCGCGGGGGGGGGAGACGCTACAATCCGGGGAGCCGCTCGGCGGTTTTCCGCGCCAGGATTCGATTTCAGCGGAGGTACCGAATCATGCCAGCGCATCGAGCTTTCATCGGATTGATTGCAGTCGCGTTGACGGCCGGCGAGGCGGCCGCCCAGCAAGCCCAGGTGGTGC
>JBBDNX010000603.1:0-2545 GCA_040877345.1 Pirellulales bacterium | reverse complement strand
GGCCTGTCGTCGAATTTTCGATAAACTCTGGGGGACGAAGGCATGTGCCCCCTCGAGGCGCGGCTTTGAAATCCAATCGCGACAGCCATAAAGGAGTCTTCCGTGTCCAGCGACAAGCCCGAATCCCACAGCGATGCCCCCGCCTCTCCCGAACCAGGCGCGCCGGCCGCGCAACGCCAGCAGGTCAAGGTCGATGACTCGAAGTTGATTGCCATGTACGCCAACTTCTGCCGCGTGACCGGCACCCCCGAAGAGCTCATCATCGACTTCGGCCTCAACCCGCAGCCCTTCGGCGTGCCCACCGAGCCCGTCGTCGTCAACCAGCGGATCGTGACCAACTTCTACACCGCCAAGCGAATGCTGCACGCCTTGCAGCTCACGCTGCAGCGTCACGAGGCGGCCTTCGGCGTTCTGGAAACCGACGTGCAAAAGCGAGTCGTCCGCGCTCAGCCCCGCACGTGAGAACCAGGCTGTAGGCTGTAGGACGGCCTCGGCCGGGTGGCTGGGGCAAAGCGGTAGCGTGCCCCAGATTGTCGGGGCGACTCTGTGTCTGCCTTCGCCCTTCTGCCTTCGCCCTTCTGCCTTCAACCATGCCCATCTACCTCGACTACAACGCCACCACTCCTGTCGCCCCGGCAGTCAGCGAGGCGATGCTGCCCTACCTGGAGACTGACTTCGGCAACCCGTCCAGCAGTCACCGCCCGGGCCGCACCGCCCAGGAGGCCGTTGGATTGGCCCGCCGCCAGGTGGCCGACCTGCTCGGCGCCAACCCGGACGAGATCGTTTTCACTTCCGGCGGCACCGAGAGCAACAACCTGGCGATCAAGGGGCTGATGCTGCCAGCGCTGGAGGGGATGGCGTCAGCGGGCAAGCCGCGGCCCGGACACCTGGTGATCTCGGCCCTGGAACATCCGGCGGTGGTGGAGCCGGCGCGCTGGCTGTCGCGGCTCGGCTGGCAACTCTCGGTGGTGGCCTGTGATCGCCGGGGAGTAGTGGATCCCGCCGCGGTCGAGCAGGCGTTGCGGCCCGACACGCTGCTCGTAAGCATCATGCATGCCAACAACGAGATCGGCACCATTCAGCCGATCGCGCGGATCGCCGAAGTCTGCCGTCGCCGGGGAGTGCTGCTGCACACCGATGCGGCGCAGAGCGTCGGCAAGGTGCCCGTGCGCGTCGACGAGCTGGGAGTCGACCTGTTGTCCATCGCCGGCCACAAGGTCTACGCGCCCAAGGGGGTCGGCGCCCTGTACGTGAGGCGGGGAGTCGCACTGGAGCCGCTCTTGCACGGGGCAGGCCACGAGTCGGGCCGCCGCGCGGGAACCGAGAATGTGCCTTATATCGTGGGCCTGGGGCGGGCCGCCAGCCTGGCCGCCGAGGAGCTCCCCCAGGCAGGTCCGCGTATGAGCGGGCTTCGCGATCGGCTGGCCCGGCGGCTGTCCGAGGGGATCGGGCCGCTGATGACCATCCACGGCGACGGTGCACCGCGGCTCCCCAACACGCATTCGGTCAATTTTCCGGGCGTGGCCGGCAGCGAGCTGCTGGCGGGCATCGACGACTTAGAGGCTTCCACCGGGGCGGCCTGCCATGCGGGCGAAACCCGCTTGTCGGCGACCCAGCAGGCGATTGGGCTCTCGCCCGAGGCGGCCCGGGGCGCCGTGCGGCTGTCGGTCGGTTGGTACACGCGCCAGGAAGAAGTGGACCGGGCAGCCGATTTGCTCATCGCCGCTTGGGCCGCTCTGAAGTAAACTGGCCGGTACGCGGGCCAGGCCGGCATGCCGGTTCGTTGCCCGCGCCTAAGAGGACTGCCGTGAGCGACCGCTGGTATACCTTCGACAACGTCGACGAAGTGGCCTCGCCGGCGTTGCTCGTATATCCGCCGCGGGTCGAAGAGAACCTGCGCCGCATGATCGCCATGGCCGGCGGCGCTGCCCGGCTGCGCCCGCACATCAAGACCCACAAGATGGCGGAGGTGATTCAACTCGAGCTCGACGCGGGCATCGATAAGATCAAGTGTGCCACCGTGGCCGAGGCCGAACTGGCGGCCCGCACCGGCGCGCCCGACGTGTTGCTGGCGTACCAGCCGGTCGGCCCCGCGGGCCAGCGCTTGTGCCGGCTGGCCCAAGCCTACCCCGCCACGCGATTCTCGACGATCGCCGACGACGCCGGAGCCATCCGGGCTTTGTCTCGGACCCTCGACACACATGGCTTGACGATGGACGTGCTGCTCGACATCGACAACGGCATGCACCGTTCGGGCGTAGCGCCCGGCCCCCAGGCCGCCGGCTTATATCGCCTGCTCGCCGACCTGCCGGGCGTGCGGCCGGGCGGGTTGCACGTCTACGACGGGCACATCCGCGATGCCGACCTGGACGAGCGGGCCCGGCACGTGGAGGCCGACTTTGAGGCGGTCGATGCCCTGCGCGAAGACCTCTTGGCCACGGGTTTGCCCGTGCCCTGCGTGGTGGCCGGCGGCACGCCGACATTTCCCGTGCACGCGCGGCGCAACGACCGCCAGTGCAGTCCGGGCACCTGCGTGTTCTGGGAC
>JBBDNX010000602.1:0-2546 GCA_040877345.1 Pirellulales bacterium | reverse complement strand
GACGCGGTGGCCGATGGGCGAGTTGGCCCGGGCGATCTATCGGCCGACCTGATCCGGCAGCTTCGCAACCTGAACAACGACGAGCTGAATGCCCGGATCGCCGAGGTCTGGGGCACGGTGAACGACACGCCCGAGGAACGCCTCAAGTTGATCGACCACTACCGGGCCATGATCAACTCCAAGCGAGGCCAGCCGCCCGACCTTGCCCTGGGCCGTGCGGTTTATGCCAAGACCTGCCAGCAATGCCACGTGCTGTTTGGAGCCGGCGGCAATGTGGGCCCCGAGCTGACAGGCTCGAACCGGGCCGATCTCGACTACATGCTCTCCAACGTGATCGACCCCAGCGCGCTGATCGGCAAGGACTATCAGGCGGTCGTGATCCAGACGACCGACGGGCGGACGCTCACCGGCATCATCAAGGCGGAGGACCAGGACTCGCTGACGCTGGCCACCGCCAACGAGACGGTCGTGGTCCCCCAGCAGGATATCGACGTCCGCGAAGTGAGCTCCAAGTCGATGATGCCCGACGATCAGCTCAATCCGATGTCCGACCACGAAATCCGCTCGCTGGTGGCCTACCTGGCCAGTCCCATCCAGACGCCGATGTTGGCCACGGTCGACAATGCCGCCGGCCTGTTCAATGGCCGCGACCTGTCCGGCTGGCATGGCGCCGCCCAATTGTGGAGCGTCGAAGACGGCCAGATCGTGGGGCGCACGAGCGGCCTGGATCACAACGAGTTTCTGAAGAACGAGTTGCTGGCCGGCGACTTCCGTCTCTCTTTGGAAGTGAAGCTGATCGACAACGAAGGCAACAGCGGCATCCAGTTTCGCAGCGAGGCACTGGACGGAGGCGAAGTCAAGGGCTACCAGGCCGACGTCGGGGCGGGCTGGTGGGGCAAGTTGTACGAAGAGCACGGCCGCGGGCTGCTGTGGGACGAGTCGGGCGAAAGGCACGTGAAGCCGGGCCAATGGAACCGCTACGAGATTGTCTGCGAAGGCAGCCGCCTGCGGACGTGGATCAACGGCCAGCCGTGCGTCGACCTGGACGACCCGGAAGGGACGAGGCGGGGCATCTTCGCCTTGCAGCTTCACTCCGGAGGGCCGACGGAAGTGCGGTTCCGCAACCTGGTTCTGGATGTCGGCGACCCGGCCGGCACGGCCGCGGGCAAGTGAACTCTGAATTCATCGTCATGAACGAGGAACAGTCCGCGCCGCTGGCCTACGACTTTTTGGCGCCAGGCCGGATCGTGTTCGGCTGGGGCCGGCGCCGCGAGGCGGGCAAGCTGGCGGCGAAGCTGGGCCGGCGGGCGTTCCTGGTCGAAGGCTCGCGGACGCTGCGGGCCAACGGCGCTTTGGACGAGCTGGCTGACGCCCTGCGCGCGGAGGGCGTCGAGCCCGTGCCGCTGGCCATGTCGACTCGGGAACCGCAGGTCGACGACGTGGATGCGGCGCTGGCAAGCCTGCGCCACGCCCGCGCGGGCAACGGGGACATCGTGCTGGCGATCGGGGGCGGCTCGGCCATCGACCTGGCCAAGGCGGCCGCCGCATTGGCCACCAATACCGCCAGCAACACTGTCAAGGACTACCTGGAAGGCGTGGGGCGCGGGCTGGCCATTACCGAGCCGCCCTTGCCCGTGTTGGCGATGCCGACCACGGGCGGCACCGGCAGCGAAGCCACCAAGAACGCGGTGATCTCTTCGTACAATCCGCCCTTCAAGAAAAGCTTGCGCTCGGACCTGATGGTGCCGCGGATTGTGCTGGTCGACCCCCAGCTCAGCCTGAGCCTGCCCGCCGAAACGACCGCTTGGACCGGCATGGACGCCATCACGCAACTGATCGAAAGCTATATCTCTCGCAACGCACGGCCGATTCCCAGGGCATTGGCGATCGAAGGCCTGCGGCGGGCACTGCCAAACATCCAGCAGGCCGTGCGCCGCGGAGAGTCGCGCCCGGCGCGGGAAGCGATGGCCCACGCGGCCCTGTTATCCGGCATGGCCCTGGCCAACTCGGGCCTGGGCATGGCGCACGGCGTGGCGGCGGCCCTGGGAGTACACGCCCGGCTGGCACATGGACTGGCCTGCGCGGTGATGCTGCCGGCGGCCCTGCGCGTGAACCGCCAGGTGTGCCAGCGCGAGCTGGCCGAGTTGGCCCGGACAGTGCTGGGAGCGAAAACCGCCGATGACCCGGCGGCCGCCGGGATGTTCGTCGACCGGATCGAGGCGATTTCCGGCGCGCTCGGCGTGCCGCGCAAGCTGACGCAGTTGGGCGTGCGGCCGGAGCAAATTCCCGAGCTGGTGACCGCCTCGCGCGGCAACAGCATGAACGGCAATCCGCGCCACCTGTCGGACGACGAGCTGGCCGCCGTGCTGGAGGAAATGATGTGATCCTGGTCGCCGGACTCACCCCCGCCTGGCAGCAGATACTGCGGTTCGACTCGCTGCGCCTCGGGCAGGTGAACCGGGCCGGCGAGGTCCGCTGGTGTGCCTCCGGCAAGGTGCTGAACGTCGCCATCGCGCTGGCGCATTTGAAGGCCGACTGCCGGGTGT
>JBBDNX010000601.1:0-2550 GCA_040877345.1 Pirellulales bacterium | reverse complement strand
ATACCGAAACCGAAGCGCAACGAAAAAACGAAAATCAGCTCATGCTACCCCCCGGTATCGAGAGCAAAAATAGGCCCCACCGCCAAGCGCCCAGAAGTGCCAAAACAGCAGGCTGCCGGACCGCAAACCAGAAGGGACGTGCCAGATGCACCACGCCGCAACCGCGTCGTGCGGCTACCGCAACGACCGCCATTTTAGCAGCCGAGCAAGCCCTGTCGATCAAATTCGGGATTTTTTGGGACTTGGGGCTTAGCGCCCCAACTTAGAGGGAAAGCTGGCACGAAAGTTTCAGTCCCACCACCATTGGCCTTCGGCGAGATGATCGAGCCGGGTCTGGAGACGGTGCTCGTGGACCTTGCCCTTCTTGTCCTGGAGCAGATGCGATGGATCGAGGGCCGTCTCGGCCTCGATGTGCACGCCGCCGCCCACCGGTGTCATCAGCCGGTTTCCCTTCCAGACGCTGGCGACCGCACTGTCGACCTGCACCGGAGTCTGATAGGTTTCCACGCTCAGCAGCGCCTCATTGCCCAGTGTTTCCATGCTCCAGCCGGTCTGGCTGTAATAGTCTTCCTGCTGGATAAAGGCAGCGGCCACGGCCATGTCGATCAGGTTGCGGAGTTGTGCATATACGGGGGACTTGCGGGCCAGTTCCGGATACTTTCGCGTGAATCCTTGGACGAACAATTCACTCGCGCGGTTGGTGCTGCCGGCCCGCTTCCGCTGGCCGTCGGCGCCGACCACTTCGTTCTCGCCCACCAACTTCACCCCATCCCCCACCAGTTCCATGGCCATGCGATCGCCGCTGACCCGCACGCACTCGTAGTCGGGCGTGAAGAACCACCGCTGCAGAGCGTTGCGGCTGACCTGGGCCGGATCGGCCTTGTCGACATAGCTGGCCAGCTTGACCGGCGGCCGTTCCAGGCCGATGCCGATCAGCTTCATGCGGTAGTCGGCCTCCACCATCACCTGGGCAAAGTGCGTGTCGGGGGGGACGCCCAGCACGCGGACTTGCTGCAGGCCGAGGCTCGTCCGCAGCCCGTTGACGATGAACTCGGTGTCGGCGGGGGTGGCCCGACTGCCGATCTGGCGGAGAAACTGCTGCATGTTGGCCAGGCCCTCAGGCGTGGGATCGATCGAGCAGCCGATGACCGGCCCTTGCCGCTGGCCGGGCGGATAGGCCCGCAGGGCGACGATCAAATCCTGCAGCTCCAGCACGGGACGCCCGCTCGACAGGGCCACCGGCCTGCCGGCCAGGTCCTGGAACCAGCCTTCCGCCGGACCGGCGATGACAATGTCGCCTGATTCCGGATAGCAAAACACAAACTGGATGCGGGTCATGCCGGCCAGGTACTGCATCTCGCCGGAGAGAGGGCGGCCGGCGGCCAACTGTGCCGCGATGGCCCGCTCCAGCCGGTTCAAGGAGATCTTCCGCAATGGGCTCTTTCCGGCCAGCTTGGGATCGAGCGTGGCCTTGGCTGCCTCAATCTGCTGGCGGGTCAATTCGCCGGTCGCGTCGTTCCGAAAAAGGACAGACAGCACGCCGTTGGCGTCAACGGCGACACCGGCGACCCCCTGCAAGTTCTGGCCGTTCTGGCCGTTGCCCTGCGCTTTCAACGTGGCAGGTACGGTCAGCATCGCCACAGTGAAGAGCAGAGGCAAAAGCGCTGGGCGGGCAAATGATCGGGAGACCATGGCGGCTGAAACTCCTGTTGCGAAGAACTGTCCGGTGCGCCCCCACCGGCAGGCACATCGGCCTGGGATGGTGGGGGCGGTTTGTTGGCTCAAATATCGGCGAAGTGCTGCCACAAGCTGCCGTAGCGCCCTTCGATCTTAATTCGATAAACTGGGTAAATCAAGGAAAAAGGGGCGTTTTTGCCGGCACCCGCCCGGGCCTCGTTTCCAGGCTGGGTTATGGGGGGGTAATCAGGCGGCCCGGTTCGACTCGGACTTACTATTATTGGCCCATCCAGCCGGCTTCCACGAGTGCATGGTAGGTGGTCAACACGGCAATCAGCAAGAAAAACAGCCCAGCCAGAAAGAGCCCGACTCGCACGAACCAACCGGGGCGCAGCTCGCGCGGCAACAGGAGCGTGTTGACGGCCAGAGTGTGCCAGCAACTGAAACCAAGGGCGTAGTTGAAGATGTTGGTGGCCCAGACAAGCAGCCGCCCGGGTGGTATGAAAGTCAGCACGATCAGACCGAACACGGCGTATCCGCAAAGCACGCCGAAGTAGACCTTGCCGATGTGCCGCGGATCGATCCGCCGCAGGCTACCGCTGCCGGTCCAGAGCACGTCCAGCCAGCGTCGGACCACCCCGTCGGCACTGCTGGACATGCTGGGCGCCAGCACCAGGAAGCCGCAAAACAGCGTCATGAACCAGAAGGCGTGCCCCATCATGGCGCCCGAGTGCTCGGCGACGCGCTGCTGAACGCCTCCGGCGGTCATGCCGGCCGACGTCCATTGGTCGGCGACAGTGCCTCGTTTCAAAAACTCGACCGACAGCATGCTCGGCAGTGCGATGCCGAGAAAGCAAGCGGGCATCCAGACGA
>JBBDNX010000600.1:0-2551 GCA_040877345.1 Pirellulales bacterium | reverse complement strand
AGGCCTGACCATGACCGTCATGTACCTGGTGGGCATCGTGACGGCGGCCATCGTGGCGCTGGTGCTCAAGCGGACGCTGTTGCGGGGTCCCACGCCCGCCTTCGTGATGGAGATGCCCTCCTACAAGCTGCCCGCTCCCGCCACCGTGCTGTACCGGATGGTCGAGCGGGGATGGGCTTTCGTGCGCCGCGCGGGCACGCTGATCGTGGCTGTTTCAATCCTGGTCTGGGCCGCACTCTACTATCCCCACGACTCGGCCCGGGTCGAGGCGCCGTTTCAGGCCAAGCGCGTGTCGCTCCAGCGCGAGCTGGCCGTGCTGTCGGCCGGCGACCCCCGCCGCGACGACGTCGCCGGCCAGCTCCAGGAGCTGGAGAACGAAATCACCGGCGCCTACAACCGCCAGAGCATCCTGGGGCGGATGGGCAACTGGATCGAGCCGGCCGTCAGGCCGCTCGGCTGGGACTGGCGGATCGGCTGCGCCGCGATCGCCTCGTTCCCCGCTCGCGAGGTGGTGGTGGCCACGCTGGGGATCATCTACAACCTGGGTGGCGAGCTGGACGTGGACGAGCAGCTTGACCGCGGCCGCCTCCAGTCGGCCTTGCAACAGGCGACCTGGGATGGCACCGACCGCCCGGTGTTCAACATTCCCGTGGCGTTGTCCTTGATGGTTTTTTTTGCGCTGTGTGCCCAATGCGCCTCGACGCTGGTGATCATCAAGCGCGAGACCAACAGTTGGGGCTGGCCCGTGTTCACGTTCGTATACATGACCGCGCTGGCTTACGTGGCCGCCCTGTTGACCTACCAGGTCGGTATATTGCTCGCTTGAAACGAGTCGTTCCATGAACTCGATCGACTGGCAAAACGTGGCGGCCTTGTCCTTGGCGACCGGGGCAGGCCTCTACTTGCTGCGCCGCGCCTGGAGGTTGCTCTCGGCCAAGGGGGGCGGTTCGTGCGGCGGCTGCCCCAAATGCCCCGGCGATTCGGCCGCCGGCCCGGCTGGCGACAAGCCATTCGTCGCAATTGACGAGATCGCCCGGCCTGCCGCCGGTGCTAACGTGCAATCAGCCAAACAATGAAGGCGACCAGTGCGGCCAGCACGCCGCAAGCCGTAGCCGAGGATGATCGCTGGGGCGTGGGCGGACGATCAGTGGGATCCGGGCCCGGTGTGGCCGCCCAGGCGGTCAGCGGGTCGCATCCGGCGGCGATGTGCAACAGGTACTCCTCTTCGCTCTCGTTCATGCGAAAAGCATACGTCACGTGGTGTGGTCCACTCGCGGAGCGGGGCCCGTCGCTTGACCTCCGCCGTCAGTCGAGCAGCCGGCTCAGCCGGCGGCCCGTCGCGCTGAGCGGATACGACTCCAGTTCGCCGGGCCTCGTCCACTTGAGCTCAGTTCCCTCGGGCGGCCGGCCGCTCGATACGTAGTCGGCCAGGTGGCAATCGAGCGTGATCCGAAAACGGGTCACGCTGTGCTTGAGCGTCGCCAGCAAACCCGCTGGCCGCGCGACGATGCCGGTCAGCGACAGAAGCTGCTCGGCCAGGCCATGCGGCGCGTCCCCGCACCGCTCACCCAGCTCAAAGCGCGGAAAGTCCCACAGGCCGGCCCAGCGGGGCGCCTGGTCTCGGCGCACCAGCAGCACTCGCCGCCGCCGCCGCACGATCAGGGCCGCTTCGCGGACGGACGTCGCCGGCCGGCGTGTCGCGACTCGCGGGATCACCTGCTGGAGGCCGCCGCGATGCGTGGGGCACAAGGTCACTACCGGACAGCGGCCGCATTGCGGTTCGCGCGGCAGGCAGACCAGGCTGCCCAACTCCATCAGCGCCTGGTTGAACCGGCCCGCCTCGCCGGCGGGCAGCAGTTGCTCGGCAAACTCCCAGAACAGCCGCTGGGCGGCGGCCTGGCCCGTATCGCCCGCATAGGCCAGCAATCGGCTGAAGAGCCGCACCGTATTGGCTTCGACGATCGCCTCGCGGGCGTCGAAGGCAATCGACGTGATCGCGCCGGCCGTATAGCGGCCGATGCCGGGAAGCGCCCGGACCGCCGCGGGGTCGTGCGGGAAGCGGCCCCGGTGCTGCTCGACGATCATGCGGGCCGCCCGGTGCAACTGCCTGGCGCGGCGATAGTAGCCCAGTCCTTCCCAGGCCAACAGCACTTGTTCTTCGGGCGCGGCGGCCAGAGCCCGCAGGCTGGGGAACAGCCGGATGAAGCGGCGGAAATAGGGCTCGACCGTGGCCACCTGGGTCTGCTGCAGCATGATCTCGCTGACCCACACGCGGTACGGATCTCGGCTGCGCCGCCACGGCAGCTCCCGCGCGTGCTCGCCGAACCATGCCAGCAGCCTGCGGCGGAACTCTCGCTTCCAGGCCGCCGTGGGCGGGTAGGTTGCGCCCACGTCGAAGCGGGCCAGGGCGACGCTCTCGGAGTTCGACTTTTGCGTCACGCTGATCGGTTCTCTCGAGCGGTGCAACCCTTCCCCGGCGGCCACGAACTGTACCATAAGCGTTGGGCTGGACAAGCGGCCGCACGGGTTCGGTTGTTCGGTCGTGGATTCG
>JBBDNX010000599.1:0-2561 GCA_040877345.1 Pirellulales bacterium | reverse complement strand
TGGAGCTTTGCTCGCTCGTCATCCTGCTCGACCGCGGACGCATCCATGCCGACGGACCGATACGCGACGTGCTCTCGGACGAAGACCTGCTGCTCGCGCACGGCCTGGAGCTGCCGCTGACGCTGAGGTTGGCCGCGTTGAGCTCGGGTGAAGACATGAGTTCGGGTGAAAACAATCGGGGCGGGGCGGGAGGTGCAGGCGGATGAACCGGTTCTTTGTTCCCTTGGCGACGGCCACGCTTGCGTGCCTGGCGGCCACGCTGGTGCTGGGGCTGTGGCTGGCGAGTTGGGACATTCGCGACCCGGCGGACCGCGCCGCGCAGTCGTGGGCCACGATGCACCGCCTGGCGGGGATCGCAACCGGGCTGCTCGTCGTGCTGACCAACAGCATCGTGATGACGTACTTCATCGGCACCAGCCGCTGGTGCCGCGAGGTGGTCGACACTTACTCGCTATCGGCCGAGCTGGCGCGCACGAGCAACCGGCTCAAGCGGCAGGCTTTTCCGTACGCGGTTGCCGGCATGTTGATGATCGTTGTCATCGTGGCCCTAGGCGGAGCGGCCGACCCTGGCGGCGCGGTCCGCAGCCACGGCGTTGCCGGCCTGAGCTGGACCGATTGGCACCTGGTGGCCTCGATCGCCGGCTCGCTGTTGATCGGCTTCGGCTTCGTGCGGCAATGGCAGGCGATCCACGAGCACCACCTTGTGATCGAGGAGGTATTGGGCGAAGTGGCCCGGGTACGGCAGGAGCGCGGGCTGGCGGGTTAGAGCAAGACGTCAGACGTCAGAGGTCAGAAGTCAGAAGGCAGGAGTCAGAGGTTCCGCCTGCGGCGGACTTGCAGCACGGTGAGAGGGCAGAGGTCGGCGGGTGCCCCTGGCAAAGCGTCAGCGTGCCCCAGTCTTCGTCCGTTTCGCCTCATCCCCTCATCCCCCCTTCCCCCGCTCCTCATGCTCGTGCGACTCTTCGCCCGGCGGCTCCGGATGATCGTGGCCCGACTCGATGGCGGCCGCCAAGCCGAGGCCCAGCAGCAGGGCGGCCGACAGTTTGAGCCGGTCGTGTGAGTGAAATTGCAGCTCGGGCAACAGGTCGCTGGTGGCGATGCACACGAACGTGCCGGCCGCGAAGGCCAGCGCCCAGCCGATGAGCTGGTCCTTGCTCGCTCCGCCGGCGACGATGCCCGCCTGGAACAACAGCACGCCGGCGGGCACGGCCAGCGCGTACAAGGCGTTCACCACGTGCCGTGCGGCCGGACGCCTTCCGGCCAGCGCCATCAAGGTCCCCAGCGTCATCGAGTCGAACGGCTTGTGCAGGAACACGGCCAGAAACACGACCAGGCCGGCGAACCTCGCGTGTCCGGCCTCCGACTCGGCGGCCACGCTGGCCGCCAGGGCGACTCCATCGAGCATGCTGTGCAGCGTCAGTCCGGCAAGCGCCGCGCCCCAGTTCAGCCGATGGCTCGGCTGGTGTGTTCCCTGATCGTGCTCCCCAGCAGCGGGCGCACTGGGTATGCCGTGGCCCTCGGTAGCAGGCACACTCCGTATGCCGTGGCCTTCGGTAGCAGGCACACTCCGGATGCCGTGGCCGTGTTGATGCTCGCTGTGAGCATGGCCGGAGTGTTCCCCGTGCGCCACTTCAACGCCCAGCTCGGCGGGCGTCGCATGCTGGTGGAAGTGGAACACCCGCTCGACGAAGAACATGAACAGGAAACCGCCGCAGAGCCCCCAGACACTGTTGCGGATCGAACCGGAGGCGTAAAAGGCGTGCGGCAAGAGGTGCAAGAGGCCCACGCCCAGCATGGCTCCGCCCACGAAGCTCATCGCCAGTTGCAGCCGCGTGTGGGTCAGCCGGACCCAGATCGGGATCCAGCCGCCGGCCAGCGAGCCCAGCAGAATCAGCAGGCAGTACACGCCCAACAGCAGCAGCGGTGACTGCATTCCAGAAAATTCCAAATCGTCCAACGGGCGAAAGCCCCGCGTTCGAGCGGGGGCGTTGTTACAACACAATTGCAAGAGTATCGCCGCCTGGACCCAAAACCACAAGGGCCGACCGCGGCCCAATCGTCCGCCCTCCGGGCGGAGAGGCGAGGCGAGCCAATTCCTCGCCCCGAGGCTGCCGTCCCTCGCCCAGCGGCCCGGACGGAGGCGGCGCATGCCAGCGCGGCGGTCGCGGGACGTCGGCAGCCTGGTCGTACGTTCGTCTATGACTGGGACGACGTTCAGTTTTCGGAGATTCTTATCCGGACTAACGATGGGGCCTTTCGCGTCATGACTACCGGCTTGCCCACTGAAGGCCAGTATCGAAGGCCACAGCAGGATCGTTTCATTATCAGCGACTTTGCGAGCTTGGACGCTGCCAGTCCAGTTCATCTCGGGGCGCTGGAAGCAGATCGGCGGCAACGAGTGCGCATTCTCCATGCCTTGGCCGCTGCTGGGTTGCTGCCGCTGGTCCTGTTCTTGCTCGTTTTCAGACGGCGGAGATCAGACAATCCCGAACCTGGCGCTCCACGCGAGGCTGCCGTTCCGCGCCCGTAGGGCGCACGATGGTTGCCAGGGAGTTTTAGTC
>JBBDNX010000598.1:0-2563 GCA_040877345.1 Pirellulales bacterium | reverse complement strand
GCATGATGGACACCGTGCTCAACATCGGGCTCAACGACGAAACGGTCAAAGCGCTGGCCCAACAGTCGGGCAACGAGCGGTTCGCCTGGGACAGCTACCGCCGCTTCGTGCAGATGTACGGCGACGTCGTCCTGGACATGAAGCCCAAAACCAAGGAAGACCACGATCCCTTCGAGGAGCTGCTGGCAGCCAAGAAGCGCAAGGCCGGAGTGACCTACGACCATGAGCTCACGGCCGCACAGCTCAAGGAGTTGGTGGCGGAATTCAAGCAGGCCATCAAGCAGGGCACCGGAAAGGACTTTCCCGCCGACCCCATGAGCCAGGTCTGGGGCGCCATCGGGGCCGTCTTTGGAAGCTGGATGAACGATCGGGCCGTCGTGTACCGCCGCACCTACGGCATCCCGCACGAGTGGGGCACCGCCGTCAACGTGCAGGCCATGGTTTTCGGCAACCTGGGCGACGACTGCGCCACCGGAGTGGCCCTCACCCGCAATGTCGCGCTGGGCACTCCCGGCCTCAACGGCGACTACCTGATCAATGCCCAGGGCGAGGACGTCGTGGCCGGCATCCGCACGCCCAAGCGGATCGAGGAAACGTTGGAAAAAGACATGCCGGCGGCCTACAAGCAACTGGCCGAGATCGGCCGCAAGCTGGAAAAGCACTACAAGGAAGTGCAGGACCTGGAGTTCACCGTGCAGCGGGGCAAGGTCTGGATGCTGCAGACCCGCAACGCCAAGCGGACCGGGTTCGCCGCGGTGCGGATCGCCGTCGACCTGGTGAACGAAGGGTTGATCACCAAGGAGGAGGCCCTGCAGGCCCGCCGCATCCCGGCCGACGACCTGAACCAGTTGCTGCAGCCGATCTACGACCCGAAGTCGAAGCAGGCGGCGCTCAAGGAAGGCCGCTTGCTGGCCAAGGGAATCAATGCCGGCCCCGGGGCCGCGTCGGGCATCATCTGTTTCCATGCCTCGGACGCCGAGGCGCAGTGGCTGAAGAACAACCACGTCGAGCTGATCCTGGTCCGCCGCGAAACCAGCCCGGAGGATCTGCGCGGGATGAAGATCGCCAAGGGCATTCTGACGGCCTTCGGGGGCGCCAGCTCGCACGCGGCGCTGGTCAGCCGGCAGATGGGCAAGGCCTGCATCGTGGGCTGCGGCGAACTGGAGATCGACTATCGGGCGGGCACGGTGACCGTGGGCGACAAGGTGCTGCGCGAGGGGGACCTGATCTCCATCGATGGCTTCACGGGCGAGGTGTTCGCCGGCAAAGTCGAGGAGCGGCCCAGCGAAATCCTGCAGGTGCTGATCACCAAGACGCTCCAGCCCGAAGAGTCGGAAACGTATTCTCGTTACAGCCAGCTCATGTCGTGGGTCGACGAGCATCGCCGGCTCAAGGTGCGCACCAATGCTGACGAGCCCAAGCAGGCGCTGGAAGCGATCGCCTTCGGCGCCGAGGGGATCGGGCTGTGCCGCACCGAGCACATGTTCTTCGGGCACATCGACGAGTTCCGCGAGATGATCCTGGCCACCGAGGTCATAGGCCGCGATGCCGCGTTGGGCAAGCTGCTGCCGTTCCAGCGAGAGGACTTCGAAGGGTTGTTCCGGGCGATGCGAGGGCGTCCGGTGACGATCCGCCTGCTCGATCCGCCGCTGCACGAGTTTTTGCCGCACCATACGTCGGAACAGGTCGAGCTGGCCGGCAAGATCGGGGTTCCGGCCGAGATGATCGCTCGGCGCGTCCAGGAGCTGCACGAGTTCAATCCCATGCTCGGCCACCGGGGCTGCCGGCTGGGCATCGTCTACCCGGAGATTACCCGCATGCAGGCCCGGGCCATCTTCGAGGCGGCCGCGAACGTCCAGCGCGAGGGGCTCGACGTGCTGCCTGAGGTGATGATCCCGCTGGTCGGGTTCAGCACGGAATTCAAGGACCAGGAGAAGGTGGTCCGCGAGACTGCCGAAGAGGTCTTCGGCGAGAAGGGGATCCGGGTCGAGTACCTGGTGGGGACGATGGTCGAGGTTCCGCGGGCCGCTGTGCGGGCGGAAGAAATCGCCCAGCGTGCCGAGTTTTTCAGCTTCGGCACGAACGACCTGACGCAGACCACGCTGGGGATGAGCCGCGACGACTACGCCGGCTACATCAACTATTACCGCGAGCACGACATCGTGCCGCACGATCCGTTCCAGACGATCGACCGCGACGGCGTGGGCATCCTGATGCAGTTGGCGGTTGAAGGCGGGCGCAAGGCGCGGCCCAAGCTGAAGATCGGCATCTGCGGCGAACATGGGGGCGATCCGGCCAGCGTCATGTACTGCCACGAATTAGGGCTGGATTACGTGAGCTGCTCGCCCTTCCGGGTGCCGATTGCCCGGCTGGCCGCCGCCCAGGCGGCGGTGGCGGAGAAGGCGGCGGGCCGGAGGAAGTAGCCGGATTCGGACTCGGAAGAATTCGGGCGTCCCACTTTCGCCTCGAATCTCTATTCAGACCCAGGCGTCAGCATCCCAGGACATCATCAGACCTGTAGCCCGCGAAGCGGGCGGTAGTCAATAGCCGAGGGCGTAAGCCC
>JBBDNX010000597.1:0-2570 GCA_040877345.1 Pirellulales bacterium | reverse complement strand
CTGTATGACGAGCTCAACCAGATTGCCGCGGCCGGCTCCCGCTTCGCCAACTTGCGGCCTGCCGCCATCGACGCCTGCGTGGCGAACGAACCGGTGCGATCGGTTGGGCTATTGAGCGAGATCATCGGCGACGCCGGCGAGCCGATGGCGCTGCGGCAGAAGGCCACCGCATCGCTGGCCGGCATCAACGACCCGGCCGCCCAGGGCGAGTTGACCGGGCACCTGGCGGCTGCTCCGGAGCGGCTGGCGGTCGAAATCGCCGCGGGCCTTGCCTTGCGGGCGGAAGGCGCGAAGGCGCTGCTGGACCAGGTGCAGGCGGGCAAGGCCTCGCCGCGCCTGTTGCAGGAGCGCGTGGTCCAGGAGCGGTTGCGGGCCATCAACCGCCGCGAGCTGGACCGGCGGCTCAGCGAGTTGACGGCGAACCTGCCCCCCGCTGATGAACGGATCCGGCAGCTCATCCATCAGCGGCGTGAGGCTTTTGCCGCGGCCGAGATGAACCCGGATCAAGGGCGGGAGGTGTTCAAGAAGGCGTGTGCGGCCTGTCATAGACTGAATGGCGAAGGAACCAAGATCGGTCCTGATCTGGAGGGGATCGGGCTTCGCGGCGCCGACCGTCTACTGGAAGACATGTTGGACCCGAGCCGCAACGTGGACCAGGCCTTCCGCAGCACGGTGCTGACCACCGTGAATGGCGACAGCATTTCGGGCCTGTTGTTGCAGGAAGAGGGGGAGGTGCTGGTGCTGGCCAACGCCGAGGGCAAGGAGGTGCGCATTGCGCTGTCGGACATCGACGAGCGGAGCGTGACGCAGCTTTCGCCCATGCCGGGCAACGTGGCCGACCTGGTAAAGGACGAGGAGTTCTTTAACCTGCTGGCGTATTTGCTCGGACAACGTGAGAAGCAGGAGTGAAAACCGACAAGGCGATTATAGTCAAATCAATTCCGACGCGTCCCGATCGTCTGCACTCCCGAAGAACTGATGGGTGAAGAAAATGAAGGAAATTAAACCGATGAAGGCACCGCCAGACACCGTCCTTGACGAATTGCACTCAATTCGTCGCCGATTGCTCCAGCAGCATGGCGGAGTTGCTGGCTTAGCCGCCTTCCTGCGTCAGGAAGAAGCAAAATCCGAGGAGCAGATCGTGGAACCAGCCGGCGATGCCGAGCCTGACAAAGCCGTTCGCCGAAGCCGGAATCGGCGTGTTGTGGACGGTTAGGGTCGTCCAGTGATCACGTTTCGCCGTCTTAGCGGCGCAGGGCGCGCTCGGTGGCGGCGCCCATGTCGGCGGGGCTTTCGGCTACCTCGATGCCGGCGGCCTGGAGAGCGGCGACTTTTTCGGCCGCGGTGCCCTTGCCGCCGGAAATGATCGCGCCGGCGTGGCCCATCCGCTTGCCGGGAGGCGCGGCGCGGCCGGCGATGAAGGCCGCCACCGGCTTGGTGACGTGCTGGCGGGCAAAGGCGGCCGCCTCTTCCTCGGCCGTGCCGCCGATCTCGCCTATCATCAGGACAACTTCGGTGGCCGGATCGGCCTCGAAGCGTGCCAGCAGATCGACGAACGAAGTGCCCACGATCGGATCGCCCCCGATTCCCACGCAGGTCGATTGGCCCAGGCCGAGGTTGCTCAACTGCCAGACGGCCTCATAGGTCAGCGTGCCGGAACGGCTGATGACTCCGACCGGTCCCTTGCGGTGGATGTAGCCGGGCATGATGCCGATCTTGCACTCATCGGGAGTGATCACGCCGGGGCAGTTGGGGCCGACCAGCGTCGAGTTGCTTTGCCGCACGAGCGGCCAGATGCGGGCCATGTCGAGCACCGGCACACCTTCGGTAATGGCGATCACCGTTTTGATCCCAGCGTCGACCGCCTCCAGGATGGCGTCGGCGGTGAACGCCGGTGGAACGAAGATCATCGTGGCGTCGGCACCGGTCTTGTCGACCGCCTCGGCCACCGTGTCGAACACCGGCAGCCCGAGCACGGCCTGGCCCCCCTTGCCCGGCGTCACGCCGCCGACCATCTTCGTGCCGTACTCCAGGCAGCCCTTGGTATGGAACTGCCCAACCCGGCCGGTGATCCCCTGGCAAATCACCCGCGTGTTCTTATCGATCAATATGCTCATGATGACTGTTCGAGGACCATCTCGCGTTGTTCTCGGTGTTCATCGCTGTCCGCGCTATCCGCGGTGGATATCCAAGCGCTTCAAGCGGCGGCCGCCACGACTTTCTTGGCTGCGTCGGTCAGGTCTTCTGCCGAAATAATGTCCAGGTCGCTCGTGGAGAGGATCTTGCGGCCCTCTTCGACCTCGGTCCCTTCCAGCCGCACGACCAGCGGCACGTTGAAACCGACCGACTTGTAGGCCTCCAGGATGGCCGACGCGATCGTGGTGCAACGCATGATGCCGCCAAAGATGTTCACCAGCACGGCCTTGACGTTCTTGTCCGAGAGCAGGATCTGGAAGGCCTCGGTGACCTGCTCGACGTTGGCCCCGCCGCCGACGTCGAGAAAATTGGCCGGCGAGCCGCCGTGCAGCTTGATCAGGTCCATGGTGCTCATCGCCAGGCCGGCGCCGTTG
>JBBDNX010000596.1:1971-2572 GCA_040877345.1 Pirellulales bacterium | reverse complement strand
GACGGCATTGCCGAAATGCACACCACGCTCTCAGCCCACCCGTTCGCCGTCGATTTGTCGCCCGGCCGCTACACCCTGACGGTCGAGCGCGGCAAGGAATATCACGCCGAGTCGCGCCCGTTCACTGTCGGCGCGGAACCGGTTGATCTGCCGATCAAGCTGCGGCGCTGGATCCATCTCGAACAACTCGGCTGGTACTCCGGCGAGACCCACGTCCACCGCAGCCTCGACGAGTTGCCCACCCTCATGCTCGCCGAGGACCTCAATGTCGCCTTCCCCTTGCTCTACTGGGTGACCGAGGCCTTCGCCTCGCCCCGGACCGGCGAGCGGAGCGCCGCGGGCGATATCGAGCCGAAGTTGATCGCCGTCGATGCCACGCACGTGATCTACCCCCGCAACACCGAGTACGAGATCTTCAGCGTGGGCAACGAGCGGCACACGCTGGGCGCTTTCTTCGTGCTGAACCACCAGACCCTGTTCGACGAGGGCGTGCCGCCGGTGCGGCCAATCGCCGCGAAGGCACACGGCGAGGGAGGGCTGATCGAGCTCGACAAGCACAACTGGCCCTGGTCGATGGCCCTGGTGCCGATCATGCCGGTCG
>JBBDNX010000596.1:0-1961 GCA_040877345.1 Pirellulales bacterium | reverse complement strand
CGGTCGACCTTTACGAGCTGGCCAACAACCACGTCTGGCGGACCCGGTTCGGCTTTGGGGAGTTCGGCGAGCCGGCCCCCGAGTTCATGCGCGTCGAACTGGACGAACGCGGATTCACCGAGCGGGGCTGGATCGAGTACGGTTTCCAGAACTACTACACGCTGCTCAATTGCGGCTTCCGGCTGCGGCCCACGGCCGGCACCGCCTCGGGCGTTCATCCGGTGCCATTGGGGTTCGGGCGGGTGTATGTCCACCTTCCCGACGGTTTTTCGTACGAGGCCTGGCTCGCGGGGCTCAATGCGGGACGCAGCTTCGTGACCACGGGACCGATGCTGTTCGTCCGCGTGGGCGGCCGCGAGCCCGGCCATACGTTCAAGGAAGACGGGCCGGCCGCCCGCGAGTACCACGTTCGCGGTTCGGCCTCCAGCGCCCAGCCTTTGCGGACGATCGAGATCGTTGTCAACGGCCAAGTCGTGCGGACCGTGGTTCCGGAAAACCGCAAGACCGAGCAGGACGCCTTCGAGAGCCGCATCGACGAGAAGCTGGCGGTCGACGGCTCCTCATGGGTCGCGGTCCGCTGCTTTGAGGACCGGCCCGACCGGCGGATCCGCTTCGCCCACAGCGGCCCCGTTCATATCGACGTGGCCGGCAAGCCCTTGCGGCCCCGCCGCGAGGAAGTGGAGTTCCTGATCCAGCGTGTGGAGAGCCAGATCGCCCGCAGCGCCGGCGTGCTGCCCAAGGCCGCCTTGGACGAATACCGCGAGGCGCTCGGCATCTATCGCACGATCGCCGAGACCGCCCGCTGAGAGCGTGATGGCTGGAGGGGAGACAGAAGGCAGAAGAAAGAATCAAACGCCTGCGACGGCGAGTGGCCGGTCAACAACCCGCGCGATAGTTGCTTCGTAAGTCCTAAGCTCCAAGATCCAAGTCCCAAGATCGAATTCGTTACAGCTTCGACTTCACTTCTTTCCAGACGTCCAGGGCCCCCTCGGCGAAGCCGCGTACCGCTTCGTCTTCCATCTGAAGGCAGTCTCTGCCGAGCTCGCGCCAGAAGGACTCGGCGTAGCCGCGATCCTGCTCGTTTTCGGGCCTGACGATGAACACGAACAACTCGGCCGGTGAGTAGGTGTTGTTATCGTCGTTCGTGAACCACCATTTCCAGTCCGCCTCGCTGAGACGTTGGTGCAGCTTGCCGACTCGTTCCAGCTCGATGGCTTCGGCCGTATTGCTGGCCCACGCCTGGCCGGCCGCGAAACCTTCCTTGTAGGCGTCGCTGTCCGAGCGTTCCTTCGACGCCCGCAGCCGCTCAATGACGTCGTCTGGGTTCTTGCTCTCTTTCTTGGCCGCAATCTCGGCCAGCTTCTCCTGAAAGGCCTTGCACGCCAGCGCGGACCAGTTGATGTCCTCGCCGGACTCGTCCATCCGGCGCTTCAGGTCTCGAGGGACTGAAATGGTGGTTCGAAAGGTACCCGGGCGCTTCTTGGCCATTTGCACCAACTGGACAGGCGAGGTCAGTTATGCATTAAGCGTCGGTGCATGCATAACTTACGGTGCAGGTTCTCTGATTCCGGTGCCGCGGTGCCGCCTGAAACCGCCAGCGGTTGCGAGCTTCCTCGCTGGAGCTTCGAGCGGCAAGCATTGAACACCGGACTGCGCCGGAGAGTTCCGTGGATGACTGCCCCACCCATCGGGCCACTGCGCCGACTGGCGCGCACGCGGGCCGCACCGCCCCCCCCGCCCGGCGCAATGGCGCCGTTCGGCCTGCGGACAATGGCACTCGAACGCTGCCGTGGGGGCCCTGGCGGGTATCTGGAGAGAAGGGCTAAACCTGTTAAGATATCGGTACTTCGAGGCTGTAGCTCAGTTGGTAGAGCAACGGACTTTTAATCCGTAGGCCGTGGGTTCGAGTCCCATCGGGCTCATGTTTGGTTTCTGAGTACGATGCTGCCGTCGATCGTCGA
>JBBDNX010000595.1:0-2573 GCA_040877345.1 Pirellulales bacterium | reverse complement strand
GCGTTGCGCTGTCCGCCGACCACCCGGTCAACGCCGCACGCCGAGCCCGCGGCCAGTCGCCGGCCACCAACATCTGGTTGTGGGGCCAAGGGCGCAGCATTCACCTGCCGCCGTTCGAGGCGGTTTATGGAAAGCGAGGCGCCATGATCACGGCCGTCGACCTGTTGCGCGGGCTGGCCGCGCTGGTGGGCTGGCGGCGGATCGACGTGCCCGGGGCCACCGGTTATCTGGACACCGACTACGCGGCCAAGGGGCGCGCGGCCGCCGAGGCGCTCGACGATGTCGATCTCGTGTGCGTTCACGTCGAGGCCCCGGACGAGGCCTCGCACGAAGGCAACTGCGCCGCCAAGATCCGGGCGCTCGAGGAGATCGACCGGCACATCGTGGGCCCATTGCACGCCGCGCTCGAGAGCCGGGGCGACTACCGGATCCTGGTCACTCCGGACCACCCCACGCCGTTGCGGACCAAGACCCATAGCCACGGAGCGGTGCCCTTTGCCATGGCCGGCAGCGGTATCCAGGCCGGCGGAGCCGATGGCTACCACGAAGCGGCGGCGGCCGGCTCGGCCTTGAACTTTGAGGAGGGCTGGAAGCTGATGCGTTTTTTCGTTGGGAACTGAGCAATGCCTCTGATTGTACAGAAGTTCGGCGGCACGAGCGTTGCCGACAGCGCCAAAATACTGGCTGCCGCCCGCAAGGCGGTCCGCGCCCGGCAGGAGGGCAACCAGGTGGTGATGGTCGTCAGCGCCATGGGCAAGAACACCGACGTGCTGGTCGAGCTGGCCAACCAGATCAGCGACGATCCTCCGGCCCGCGAGATGGACATGCTCTTGTCCACCGGCGAACAGGTGAGCGTGGCCCTGATGGCCATGGCCATCGATTCGTTGGGGCAGCAGGCCATCAGCTTCACGGGAGCGCAAATCGGCATCAAGACCGACAGCACGCACACCAAGGCCCGCATCCAGTCGATCTCCACCGACCGCATGCGCAAGGCGCTGGCCGAGGGAAAGATCGTGATCGCCGCCGGCTTCCAGGGCATCGACGAGAACTACAACATCACCACGCTGGGCCGCGGCGGCAGCGACACCACCGCGGTCGCCCTGGCGGCCGTGCTGGGCGCCGACGCCTGCGAGATCTACACCGACGTGGACGGCGTCTATACCACCGATCCCCGGGTGCTGCCCGAAGCGCGCATGGTCAAGCAGGTCAGCTACGACGAGATGTTGGAGCTGGCCAGCCTGGGCGCGGGAGTGATGCACAGCCGTTCGATCGAGTTCGCCAAGAAGTTCTCCGTTGCAATCCACGTCCGCAACAGCTCGGCCGACGTGCCCGGCACCATGATCGTGCCCGAACCGGAGGCCGAGGGGCAGGCCGTCAGCGGCGCCACGCTGGTCAAGAACGAGGCCCGCGTCACCATTCTGGGCGTCCCCGACCGGCCCGGCAGCAGCCTGGCCATCTTTTCCAAGATCGCGGCCAAGAACATCTCGGTCGACATGATCGTGCAGAACATCGGCAGCGACGCCAAGGCCGACATCTCCTTCACCGTATTCCGCGACGACCTGCCTTCCACGCTCAAGGCGGTCTCCGAGGCGTCCGCCGAGCTGGGGGCCGAAGGGTTCACGCACGACGACAACGTCTCGAAGGTCTCGGTGGTCGGGCTGGGGATGGCCACGCAGACGGGCGTCGCGCAGCGGATGTTTCGCGCCCTGGCCGACGGCGGCGTGAACATCCAGATGATCACGACCAGCGAGATCAAGATCTCGGTGCTGGTGGCCCGCGAGCAAGGCTTCTCCGCCCTGCGGACGGTACACGGCGTGTTCGAGCTCGACCGCGAGCCGGCCGGTCCGCGCCCGCCCAGCAGCAAGGTCCATCCGCGGGTGGGTGACGCCGCCGCGGTGGTGGCCCGGCTGCAGGGCATGGAAAACCTGACGATCAGCGAGATCAACCTCGACGACACGCAGGCGCGGATCACGGTGAACAACGTTCCGGACACGCCCGGCGTGGCGGCCCAGGTTTTTGAGCGCGTGGCCGAGGGAGGCATCTTCGTCGACATGATCGTGCAGAGCTTCGGCCGCGACGGCCGCGCCAACCTGAGCTTTACCGTGCCTCAGGCGTCACTGGACAAGGCGCTCTTCGTCGGCAGCGAGCTGGCCAGGCGGTTCGGTTGCGGCCCGGTGACCAATTCGCCCCGCGTGGCGAAGCTTTCGGTATCCGGGATTGGCATGCGCAGTCACACGGGCGTAGCGATCCGCATGTTCCGTTCGCTGTCCGACGCCGGGATCAACGTCGACTTGATCAACACCAGCGAGGTGCGCGTCAACGTGATCGTCGACGGCGCCGCCGGCCGCGAGGCCCTCAAATGCCTCCAGCAGGCCTTCGCCGACGCCCAGCGCTAAGCGAGACCTTGGATCTTGGGACTTGGAACTTGGTGCTTGGATCTTGGCACTTGGCTCTTGGACCCTAGTCCATTTTCTGCGCCCTGCCTTCCACCTTCCTCCTTCCTCCTTCTGCCCTTCTTGATGCGTGGCTGGTGGCAAAGCGTTAGCGTGCCCCAGTCTTTATCCCCTCATCCC
>JBBDNX010000594.1:0-14280 GCA_040877345.1 Pirellulales bacterium | reverse complement strand
CGCAAAAAGGCTAGCTGTTGGTCGAGCATCCCGGCTAGTGATCCCGTAGAACGGAATTCATTCCGTTTCCCGTAGGACGGCCTTCCCAGGCCGTCGAGCGATGGAGTCAGTGGTGACGCTGTCTGCTGTGCACGCTCATGGCGGATTATCTCATCAGGGCGAGACCGGCTTCGGGAAATCGAGTTTCAGGACCGACTCGATTCGATCCGGGCGGCGGAGTTGTGGACCCCGGGAGTCAGGTGTCTGGAGATCATCGCCGACGCGCCACGCGAGATACCGCTCGACGCCGGTCGAGCCGTGGTAGTATCCGTCGGGATGGTACGCCAGCCAGTCATCCGCTACCGTGCCATTTCGGCTCTTGGGGAATGCAAACAGCGTGACCAGGTGTCGTCCGGTTGCGACTTCCCACGCATTCGTCGTCCCGTAACTGCCGCCGCTGACCAGCAGCCGCCCGTCCGCCGAGAAGGTGATGGACTGCGTCCGTTTGAGATGCCCGAAAAGTTCGCGTAGTGTCTTTCCAGTGCGAACGTCCCAGAGCTTGATCGACTTTCCGCCCGTCGCAAGCATCGAGCCGTCGGGCGAAAGGGCCATCGGTCGGCCGTGAATTTTTTCGGCAGCGAAGTCGCGCTTCAGCGCGCCCGTGCGAGCATCCCAAAGCCTTACCGGATCGACAAATTCGTCATTCACACTGGAGGCACATGTTGCCAGCATCCCGCCGTCCCGGCTGAGGCCGATGGAATTGATCAGTCGATCGGTGGTGAAGGATTCCGCCTGCGATCCGGCGGCCTTGCACGATTGCAGCAGCCGGCCGGACCGAGCATCCCAGATTCGCGCCCCGCCATGGCCTTGGCCGCAAAAGAGCGCGTTGCCGTCCTGAGAAAAAGCAAGGGAGGTCGCGCCCCCCTTGTGATCCATCAGAGTTCGCGACACCGAACCCGTTTGCGAATCGCAAATCTTAACCAGGCCATCGGCCGCAGCGGTAGCAAGCGAGTTCCCGTCAGGTGCAAACGCGACCGCGAGGACTTCTTTCGCATGATCGTTCATAGTCCAGACCAGCGCACAGGTCTCCGCATCCCACACGTGTACGGTCCCCTTGCCGCCCTCGATTCCCCCGCCGCTGGCAACGCGTCGTCCATCGGACGAGATGGTGACCGCCATGACCTGCTCGGCAGGATCGCCCAGCCGCCGCAGCATGCGGCCCGTCCGAGCGTCCCACAACCGAACCGCCCCCGGCCCAATTTGCTCCGTTCCAGCCTGCAACCTGCCCCGCGCGAAGCGGTGGTCGCTGCTTCCTGTGACAAGAAGCGATCCATCGTCCGAGATCGCAACCGAATTTACCTGCTCGAAGTAACCCGGCGCATGCCATTCCACTTTCCCCGTTGCCAGGTTGGTGCGCTTGACGGTCTGATCGTGGCTACTGCTGATGACCGCGGCACCATTGGGCGTGAAGGCGATGGAGGTAATGGTGGCGTCGTGGCTCGTCACGACCCGGCCCGGAGTTGCGGCTGAGAGATCGTAAAGTCGCACGTCCTTTTCAATTCCGCAGGCCAGCGACTTGCCGTCCGGCGCGAAGGCCACCGAAAGCATTCGCCCCGGTTCGGTGACGGTTCGCTGCAGTTTGCCCGAGGCAACATCCCACAGTCTCCATTCGCTCCGCTCTGGAGTGATTGCCACCGGACGAACCCAGTCGTGACCGCGGTGGAAGCCCCAATCGCAGCTCCCGCTTGCAATCGTCTTGCCATCCGATGAGAAGGCCAGGGCGGCGACCCAGTCGCGGTGCCCTGCGAGCGACCGACGAAGTTCGCCGGTCGTAGCATCCCACAGGCGAACCAATTTGTCGCCGCCGCCGCTGGCGAGCGTCGCGCTATCGGGCGAGAAGACGAGTGCTGCGCTCCTGAAAGCCTGATCTCTTAGCTGGAGGCGAAGCTTACCTGTCGCGAGTTCCCACACCAGAATCTGTTTGTCGGTCCCCGTTGAGGCGAGCAGTTTGCCGTCGGGCGAGAGGGCCGTAGCATCTGCCTCCCACTCCGTGTGCCCGGGCAGGGCGAGCACGCGCTTCCCCGTTTGCACGTCAAAGACCCCGACTAGCTTATCCATGTGGAAACCCGCGGCAGTCAGGGTCCGACCATTCGGCGCAAAGACGACCCCCCGATCGCCGGCCTCGCCAATCGTCCGCAGCAGCGCGCCCGTCTGCGCGCCGTACAGGCGGACTCCACCCTCGCCAGCCGCAGTGGCGATAAGCGACCCGTCGGGCGAGACTGCCACCGAGTTCACTGATGTCGCTGGTGGTGCTTGGAGCACGAGGGAGCGAAGATTCGCGGCCGGCGAGGCCCCGAACAAGGGACCGCCAAAGAACACTACACCCAAAGCCAGCGCTGAAACGCAGGGAGCACGCATGGTTAACTCCTTATCGAGGCGCAAAAACGTGCCCTTAATATGGCAGCAGTTTGATCATTTCAAAAGCTGTTTTTTAGAATATACGGTGGACATATTGTGTCCACATCTAGATCTAGACGGTCCGGGAAAAGGCGTTTGCACGTTCGTCCATCCACGGACCGAGGCCACGTTTGAACTGGCTCAACGTTCGGGCCGACTGTCGCGGAAATCGCGGTCCTCGTAGCCGGCCACCAGCCAGCGGTCGCCTTCCTGCTGAAAATCGAGGCGGAAGCGGCGGACGACCGGGTGCTGCACGCCGCCGTCCGTGGAAAGGTCGATGCGGCCGACGAAATCGGCCCGGGCCGTGGGCGGATTGGTCAGCCGGTTGACTACAATCTCCAAGTCGCCCGTCACACGGGCCTCGCGGATCCGCACCTGGGGCAACCTCGGGCGCGGGCGCGCACGACCGCGGCCGAGGGATGGATGTGCGACAGAACGCGCTGCACGTTGTTGGCTTCCAACGCCTTGGCCAGCGCGTCGAGCTCCGCCTCCACGCGCTCGCGGTCGGTCATCACCAACTTTTCGACCGCAACCCCCGCCAGCACGAGGATCAGGGCACCCAGCATGACGGTCGCCAAGGTGCCCCGCCCTGTCTTGATCAGGGCCACGGCCAGCACCAGCTCGATCGCCACCCCCGCCACGATCAACCCGGTCGAGTCTTCGAACAACCAGCTCACCGGGGCGCCTCCCTCACGGAAGTCAGAAGTCAGAAGTCAGAGGAGTGATCCGCATTCATGCGGTCCTGTCGTTTCTCGCGATCCGCATTCATGCGGTCATTGATCGTAGCTGAACTCGCCCGAGTTCAGGGTTCGCGCGCCATTCGGCGCCTCAATACGACCACGGCGGCCACCGCCAAAGACGCGGCCAGAAACAGCATCAATGGCCGCAGTGCGTCGCCGTGTCCCTCGGCTGCTTCGGCCGGCAGGCCCCGCGTCTCCACTTGCCGCTTCTGCCCAGAGACCTCCACCTGCCGCTGACCGGCGGAGGCGGCCACGCGCTGCCGGGTCTGGTGCATCCGCTCGAGCCGCTCCTGCCGCCTGGCATACTTGGGCGAAACCGTTACCAGCGCCACCAGCCCCATGCCGCCGAAGACGAACAACCAGAACCAAGGCGAATCGGAAATCGATTTTGGATTTGGCATGGAATCTCGTACCTGCCACTTGCATCTTGGTTCTTGGATCTTGGTGCTTGGGTCGTGATGCTACCCTGCGTGGTAGCTCAATTCCAAAGTCCAAAGCACCAAGTACCGAGCACCAATCACGTCCGTTTCCACTTGGAAAACAGGGGACCACCATAGGCGGCGGTTCCGCCCAGGATCTCCTGAATCCGCAGCAGTTGATTGTACTTGGCCGTCCGGTCGGTGCGCGACAGCGAGCCGGTCTTGATCTGGCCGGTCGAGAGCGCCACCGCCAGGTCGGCGATCGTCGTGTCTTCCGTTTCCCCGCTGCGATGGCTGCAAATGCTGGTGTAGCCGTGACGATGGGCCAGTTGCACCGCCGCGATCGTCTCGGTCAGCGTGCCGATCTGGTTCACCTTGATCAGGATGCTGTTGGCCACTCCCGACTGGATCCCCCGCTCCAGCCGGCTGGTGTTGGTGACAAACAGGTCATCACCCACCAGTTGCGTCGTCTGGCCCAGGCGGTCGGTTAACAGCTTCCAGCCGTCCCAGTCGTCCTCGCTGGCCCCGTCCTCGATCGAGCAGATGGGGTATTTCCTGGTCCAGCCGGCCAGCAGCTCCACCATGCCGGCGGCGTCCAGCGTCCGGCCATCGACCTGGTAAACCTTGCGCTGCGCGTCGTACAGCTCGGTGGCGGCCACGTCCAGCGCGATGGCAATCTGGTCGTACAGCCGATACCCGGCCCGCTGCACCGCCTCGACGATCAGGTCCAACGCTTCCACGTTGCTGGCCAACTCCGGGGCAAAGCCCCCCTCGTCGCCGACCGCTGTTTTGTAGCCCTTCTCCTTGAGCACGCCCTTCAACGCGTGAAAGATCTCCACGCCGGCCCGCAAGGCCTCGTTGAACGAATCGAACCCCAGCGGCATCACCATGAACTCCTGCACGTCGACCTTGTTGTCGGCATGCGCGCCGCCGTTGATGATGTTCATCATCGGCGCCGGCAGCAGGTTCGCGCCGGCCCCCCCCAGGTAGCGGAACAGCGGCAAGCCGCAGCAGTTCGCGGCCGCGTGGGCCACGGCCAGCGAGACACCCAGGATGGCGTTCGCCCCCAGGTTTCCCTTGTTCGGCGTACCGTCCATCCGATTCATAATTGCATCGATCTCGGCCTGCTCGAGCGCATCCTCGCCGAGTACCTCGTTGGCGATCCGCTCGTTGACGTTCTCGACCGCTTTCAGCACGCCCTTGCCGCCGAACCGCGGGTCGTCGGTGTCGCGCAGCTCCAGGGCCTCGTGGACCCCCGTGCTGGCCCCGCTGGGCACGGCGGCGCGGCCGAACGAGCCGTCGGCCAGCCGCACATCGACCTCAATCGTGGGATTGCCTCGGCTGTCCAGGATCTGCCGGGCTTCGACATCAACAATCAGGGAGTTCATGGGCTGGCTTTGGTCTGACAGGAGTTGGGGAAAACGGGTCCGAACGCGGTGGCAAGGCGTTCATTGTGGCGGATTCGCCGCCGGCTGGCTAGCAGGCGTTGCTTTTCAACGTCGCGGAAAGGGTATACCATTTTGAAGATGTCTCACGCGGAAACAAGTTTTGCGCGGGTCGAGCCGGAACCGCTGGCCCCGAATATCACCAGCGTGCAGCCCGGCGGCGGCGTCTGCTACCAGGTCGAGCTGGCCTGGGGGCGGCTGCGCCGAAGGTACCTGCGGACGTTTCGCCCCCGCTACGTCGAGCGGATGGCCCAAACGCGGCGCGGCGACGCGGCCGGCTGCCCCCACGACGTGCTCGACCCCCGCGACCTCAAGTATTGCCGCAACCTCTGCACCGCCGACTGGGACGCCTCGGACGATCCCTTCCAATGGCGCGAGCGGTTGCCATTTGCCCGCTGGGGACTGGCCGAGCTGGGGTTGATCGGCCTGCCCTTGTTGGCGACCACGTTGGCCTTGGCCGTTTCCTGGTGGTACCTGGCGCCGCTGCCGGCCGTGCTGCTGGTCCTGGTCGTCTGGTTCTTCCGCGACCCGCCGCGCCGCGTGCCGCAAGACCCCGGACTGGTCGTGGCGCCGGCCGACGGCCTGGTGTCGGAGGTGACGCCGCTGGAACACGACGAGTTCATTGGCGGGCCCGCCGTGCGGATCGGCATCTTTCTTTCGATCTTCAACGTGCATTTGAACCGGGCCCCTTGCCGCTCGCGCGTGGTCCGCCTGCGCTATCATCCTGGAAGGTTCCTCAATGCCATGAACCCCGAAAGTGCCCTCTCGAACGAGAACCTCTGGATCGGGCTGGAGGAAGAATCGCCGCCACATCGCCGCCTGGCCGTCCGCCAGATTGCCGGACTGTTCGCTCGCCGAATCGTCTGCAGCCTCCGCCCTGGAGAGGTGATCGAGCGGGGGCACAAGTTCGGTATGATCAAGCTCGGCTCGCGCACCGAATTGATACTGCCGGCCGCCCGCCTCCAAGTCGAAACCCAGCCCGGCCAGCGCGTCAAGGCCGGCGCTACCGTCGTTGCACGCTTCCCAACTCAGGATGACTGAAACCGATGAGTCGGATTCGCACCGTCGCCGTCCTGCCCACCCTCTTCACGCTGGGCAATCTCGTTTGCGGTTTCTTCGCCATCGTGGTCGCCTCGCGCGTCGACCTGCCTACCCAGGCCGAAACGCCCACGTCAATCCGTATCGGCACCGCCAATCCGGTCAAGGCGATCCGCGCCCTCAACCCGGACGACCCGGCCCACAACATCATGCTCAGCGGCTGGCTGATTTTTCTGGCGATGATCTTCGACGCCCTCGACGGCCAAATGGCACGGCTCGCCCAGACGTCGAGCGATTTCGGCGCCCAGCTCGACAGCCTCTGCGACCTGGTCACATTCGGCGTGGCGCCGGCCTACTTGCTGGTCAAGATGTGTCCCAGCTTCGCCTATTTGCACAAGGAGGCCGTGTGGGTGATTGCCGCTTCGTTTGCGGCCTGTGCCGCCATGCGCCTGGCCCGCTTCAACGTCGAAAGCGGCGAGGACGACGACCACCTGCACTTCAGCGGTTTGCCGAGCCCGGCCGCCGCGGCGTCGATCGCCAGCTTCGGATTGTTGTTCTACAAGCTCAGGGTGGACGACGCGGCGCTGGCGTACGCATCGCAGATCGATCGCGTCGTGCAAAACGTGCTGCCTTTCTTCGCGGTGCTCGTTGCGGTGCTGATGGTCTCGCGAATACCCTATCCGCACGTCGTCAACCAGGTGTTCCGCGGCCAGCGCAGCCTGGGCCACGTGGTGGCGCTGATCTTCGCCTTGGTGGCCTTGATGGTGGTGCCGGGTTACTCCGTGCCCCTGGTCTGCACCTTGTTCGTGCTGGCCGGACCGGTGCGCTACATCTGGCAGGAGACCATTCAACGGCGGCCCCACAAAGAACCGCTGTTTTAAACAATTGCAGCGCCGGCGCGGATGGTCATCTCCCCAACCGCCTGGGGTGCGAAGGGTTTTGAACCGATGTTCACCGGCCTGGTTGAGTCGCTTGCCGAAGTGGTTCAAGTGCGCCCCGAGCCGCCGGGCAGCCGGCTGGTGGTCCGCTGGGCCGGCGTTGGCCAACCGCGCGTCGGCGAAAGCGTGGCGGTCAACGGCTGCTGCCTGACGGTCGTCGAAGCCGGCCCGGACAGCCTGGAGTTCCAGGCCGGCCCCGAAACGCTCTCCCGGACCAACCTGGGCCGTCTGGCGGCCGGCAGCCTCGTGAACCTCGAACGGGCCCTGGCGGTGGGCGACCGGTTGGGAGGGCATTTTGTTACCGGCCACGTCGATGCGGTGGGAACCGTAATCGCGCGCGAGGAACAAGGCGAGTGGCTGACCATGTGGGTTTCTTGCCCGCCGGGCCTGTCCACGCAGATGGCGTCCAAGGGTTCCGTGGCGGTCGACGGCGTCAGCCTCACGCTCGTCGAGGTGCACGGCGACCGCTTCAGCGTGGCCTTGATCCCGCACACGCTGGCCCACACCACGCTGGGGCGGCACTCGATCGGCGGCCGCGTCAATCTCGAAACCGACCTTCTGGCCAAGTACATCGAGCGGCTGAGGCCGTCCGGATGACATATACGCCGAAGCAGACGCAGTCGTTTCTCATCCGCCGCTTCCAGCAGGTGGGCATCCGGCCCAAGACCAAGCACGGGCAGAACTTTCTGATCGACCTGAACCTGCTCGGCCTGTTGTGCCAGACGGCCCAGCTCGACGCCAGCGACGTTGTGCTGGAGGTCGGCACGGGCACGGGATCGCTCACCGCCTTGATGGCCCGGCAGGCGGCCCACGTCGTCAGCGTCGAGGTCGACCCGCAGATGCACCAGTTGGCGGGCGAGGAGCTGATCGACTTCGAAAACGTCACGCTGTTGCGCGCCGATGTCCTGAAGAACAAGAACACCTTGAACCCGGTCGTCGTCGAGGCGGTCCAGCGGCAACTGGCCGAGGCGCCGGACCGCCGCTTCAAGCTGGCCGCCAACCTGCCGTTCAACGTGGCCACTCCCTTGGTCTCCAACCTGCTGGCATCCGAGATCGTGCCGGCCACGATGACGGTGACGATCCAGAAGGAGCTGGCCGACCGCATTCTCGCGCGGCCCTCGACCAAGGACTATGGCGCGTTAAGCGTCTGGGTGCAGAGCCAGTGCCAGGTCGAGCTGGTGCGTCTGATGCCGCCCAGCGTCTTCTGGCCCCGGCCCAAAGTGACCTCGGCCATCATTCACGCAATCGTGCGTCAGGATTGGCGGGAGCGGATCTTGGACCTGGCATTTTTTCACTCGTTCGTCCGCACGATGTTTTTCCACCGCCGCAAGTTTTTGCGCAGCGTGCTCTACAGCGGCTACAAGGACCGCCTGAGCAAGGCCGACATCGACGACTGCATGCGCCAGCTCGGCCTGGACGAGACGGCCCGCGCCGAGGAGCTCGACGTGCCCGCGGTCCTCCAGATTTGCGAAGCCGTCCGCTTGCGGCTCTGACAGAGGTCGGAAGTCAGATATCGGAAGTCAGAGGTCAGAGGACAGAGCGTCGGGTAGCTGTCAAAACGGTAGCGTGGGCCAGTCTTCGTCGTCCTATTCCTTCAGCCTTCAGCCTCCGGCCTCCAGTCTGCTTCGTCGGGTGGCTGGGTCAAAGCGTTAGCGTGCCCCAGTCTTCGTCCGTCTGTCTCCCCTGCCCTCTGTCTCCTGACTGCTGACTCCTGACCTTCTGCCTTCTGCCTTCGTCCTTCCTCCTTCCTCCTTCTTGCCGTACACTGGTTTGGTTGAACTGATTTAGGAAGTGCTTGCACACCTGGTGGTGGCCACGGTCTTCAAAATCGCTGTACGGTGCGTGAACCGCGTCGTAGGTGGGTTCGATTCCCATGCACTTCCGTTGATGCGTCTTGCATCGGGTCGCATGAAGCCGCAAAGCCCTGCCAAATAGGGGTTTTGTCTTGCGACTCCGTGCAGTTCATCGCTGCACTTGCTGCATCTGCAACGTCCGTCCAAACCCCGCAGGTGTCGCCTATCAGGTGGTCCAGTCTTTTGGGGTCCACGCCGTCACGGATCCACAGCCGCAGCGATCAAGATGCCCAGGGCGATCATCGCGATGATAACCGCAGCCAGGACGATGGCCATAACCAACCTGCTCTGCCCGAACTCCCGCTCGTCACTGGAGGGCTCGCTCCAGTCATAATGCGGGTATTGGGATCGCGGTTCGATCCAAAGAACGGACCTTGCGAGCAAGTCTTTCCATTCCTCGCACCTATCCGCATGGCGGTTGCCGTATGAGAGCCCTGTGATTTCGGCATGTCCCGGCAGGCCTTGTTCGGGCTTGGGTTCGATCGGGATCCCGGCCTTACGAAGCGCGTCGGCAGGCAACACCGCAACGACATATCCGAATTTGCTCCGTCCCTGTAGTGCAACGCCGATGGGCGTTAGCTTGGCACGAAGAAATGAAAGCCCCGTAGTGTCATGCTTGCCCGGGGCGAAGGCTTCCGCTTCAACGCCGGCTTCCGTGACCAAACACGTCAACTTGGACTTCGGAATCTTGCGATAGAGAAGCTCGTCGTTAGCGATCGGGTCGGCGCCGCTCCCGCACACTGGATCAACCCTCGACCACGTTCAGTCAACCGAAAGCTCATCTCGGCTCTCTATCCGCGATTCTTTCAGGACAATCAATTCGGCCGACCCGTCCGGCCGAACCACGAGCCTGATCGTGAAGGTGGAGTCGCGGCGCGCGAATGCAACGCCACCCTCAGTGGTAGGGGTCACCCACATTGGCGGCGGCGCAGCCGCATCGCGCATCTGCGTTGCAATCTGGTAGGCCGTTGCAACCGCCTTTCGCGTGGGTGCAATGGAGTCCTCGTCGGCAAACTGATCGGGGCGTGCCCCCCATTCAAGCAACTCGCGATCAAGTATCATTTGCCAGTCTTCACGATGCTGGAACTCGGGGTTGCTTCCGAGCACCTGCTTTTCGGCCCCAGTTGTCTGGACGATTGGTTCAGCCGCTTCCGAAATCGTCAACAATTTCATTTTACTTAATCCTCTCCCAATGCAACTGCGCTGCATCGGACGTGAAATCACAAAACGCCTTGACGATCACTTCGCGACCAAGGTTCAACCCGCTACTGAGCGTCGCGTCGTCCGATGCCGGGCCCCTGGCTGTTAGAGTCAGGATAAGAATCTCTTCCTCCCTTGGCTTCTGTCGAATTCCGCTTCGTATGTTCACATGCAATCTCCCCCGTTGCTCCGGTATTTCGTAGTGCCATTCTCCTCCAAAGCCTTCCAGGTTTGTTCCACCTGGCTTTGCAGGGGGGGTTACCAGCCCTCTGAACAGACCAGCCCAGTCCTCACGGCGTTTCCAGACAATGCCCTTTGGAATGTGGTTGACGTAAGTCACTTCCCATTGATTAGGCTTCATCTCGCCAAGCGATTCGAGCGCGAGGAAGCTTCGGAACGCCATCAAGGCGTTGTCAAGCTCCGGTCGAACGACCGAGTAGCGGGGGTACGGCTCACTAGTGCCCAACCAGTTAAAATGCAACCGGCCATTTTGGGCCTGGACCATCCGGTTGCCCGCGGCGTTCCTGATTTGGATTCGCGAGCTCACGTCCTCGCTGAGCTTTATTCGTGCTTGCGCCCACGCGAAGGCCGCATCGCCGCCGAACTGTTCAAATTGCGGCTCCAGTGGAGCAGCATCGTTCGCCCGCGTCCAGGGAGGTCCTAGGTGCTTCCAAAACAGCCCAAGATGAAAATTGTGAAACGCTGGAAGCCGGTCGAACTGAACTCCCAGCACCGTCTCGATGACGGGCGGCCGCTTAAATGCCGGAAGGTCGCTTGAAGCCATTTCGTCCCTGCACGAAGTCCCTGCTGCAAAAGGATACGCGACCGGCTAGTGGCAACGCAACGCCACCGGGCAGTCCGTCCTTCTCTTTATTATACCCCGGTCGGAATTCGCCTTGACCTGATCCCCAAAGACGGTCCAGCCCTCCGCCAGTTTGCGGCCGAGTAACTCCAGGTATGGCCCCGGACTGACGCGCTCTATCATTCCGCGAACTGCCTCTGGCTTCTCGGAGTGCCGACCGCGGGGATACTTGCCCCAGCTCGCCAGGTCCGGAATCCAAGCCCGATCGTCGCCGCGAATTCCCAGCATTAAAAGCTCGTGGGACACCCGCCAGGCGTTGCCCGCCCCTCCGGCTGCTGGGCCGCGCCTCGCCGCCTTGGTGGAGTCTCCGAACCAGCGGCGTCCAACTGGTCCCGCCCGCACGGCCTCGGCGGGTCCGCCTCTGCCGCCGCTTGGCCGGCTGCTCGCCGTCAGGGGGCAACGTGGGCGTCGTGGGCGGGAGTTTAGGCCCCGCCGTCCGGCCCCTCGACGATGGCCAGGATCGCGGACTTGGCCGCTTCACCTAACGCGGGCCACGCGGCTACGACCGCCGCGAGGCGAGGGTCGTCCAGGGCGTTGCGTGCGCCGGATTCTGCACCGCTTTCTTGGGAAAAGCCGGTTTCCCCCGTACCCTGGGCGATTGTTCGATTCCCATGCACTTCCGCTTGCGTGTCCGAGGTTCCTCGGTTTCGATCCAGTCCGTGACGGGTCCATCGAATGTCCCCGACCGACCATCTCGACGCGCGCCAGGCCGAGAACCCGTACCGGGCACCGCGGCCTGGCCGATTAAAGCTTTGCCGGAGCCGTGGTCGGCTTTCTCATTTACGAGTTCTTCTGATATCCGTCTACTGCAACAACGCCAGGGCCCAAATGGCGCGCTCGGCGGCCTTGAATCCGCCGAGCTTGTCCACCAGCTTCTTGGCTTCAATCAGGTGCTCCAGCGGGATCGAGTCCTCCCCCGGATCAATCGCCGGCGCGGCAGCCTTGCGGACTGACTCCTTCACCCGCTCTGCTCGCTCAGGCCGCGCGGGTGGCTTTGCACGCCCCGTCCGTTGAAGCCCTTTGCGCACCGCGATGACTTGCGAGCTGGAGACCTTGATTCCCCGCCCTGCCAACTCCTTGATCACCTGGCTGGGCCTGGCCTTCTCGCCCAGGGCCCCGAACGTGTCGCGAATCGCCTGGGCCTTCGCGCCGCGCTTCGGTTTTGGCTCGGGCGGCGTGTCGGCGGGCTCCGGGTCGTAGGTGCCCTCGATCTTCTCCCAGCGGCGGCGGAGCTCATGCTCGCCGTCGTACCTGACCGCGTTGACCAACGCCGGCGATACCGGCACGCCCTGCCCGGACATCTCCGAGACGATCTCGGCGGTGCTCGCCTCCGGCCTGGTCTCCAGGAACCCGCGAATCAAATCTGCCTTTGTCTTTCGTTCAGCCACGTCGGCCATGATTTGTTCTCCAAGTTGTTATGCCTTTACCGCCGGAAGACTCCACAATTTTACCGTCATGTCGCGGCTGCCGCTGGCCAGCGTGCGGCCGTCGGCCGAAAAGGCGACTGCCGACACCGGCAGGTTATGACCCTGCAACTCGTGCAATGGCATCCCGGTCATCCCGTCCCACAACCGGATTCCCACGTGCGTCGCCACTTCCCAGCCGCCGGTAGCCAATAGCTTATCCACCGGAGAGGACGCAAGCGACTTGACCCCCTCGGCGGCGAACGACACCAGCACCTGGCAGCTCGACAGGTCCCAGAGCCGCACCTCGTCGGTGCTGAGCACCGCCAGCTTGCCCCCATCGGGCGAAAATGCAAGTCCATAGTCCTCAAAATCCTCTTCGCTGCGCAACCGCAACTGCAAGCACTCCTGCCGCGTCGCCACGTCCCACACCCTGGCCGGACCGCGGCTGCCCCACATGCCCGCCAGGTATCGGCCGCAGGGGGAGAACGCCAGATGACACGCGCCGCGGCGCCCCGTCTCCACGATCGACTCCATCTGCCAGCTCGACGTGTCCCACAGCCGGATGGTCTGGTCGTCGGAACCCGAAGCCAACAGCGTGCCGTCAGCACGGTAGGCCACGGCGGTCACTTTGCCGAAGTGACCCCGCAGCAACTGCTCGCGCACGCCCACCACCGAGTCCCACAGGCCGCGGCTCACGTCCCAAACCCCCAACGTGTGATCTTTGCTGCCGCTGACCAGCACCTGCGAGTCGGGTGAGAAGGCCAGGCAGCGGATTGTGTCGCGATGCCCGGTCAGCGTGGCCATCGGGCGGCCGTCCACCGCGTCCCACACCAGCGCCTCCCCGGCGCGGGCTTTATCGGGTGAGGCCGAGCCTTCCGAGCCGGCGGCCGTGGCCAACAGCTTGGCGTCGGACGAAAAGGCGACCGCGGCGATCGCGCCGCGGTGGCCTCGCAGCGTGGCGCGCAGCGTGGGAATCGCCGGTGCCTCGTCGCCGGCCGCCGGCAACAGCCACACCCGCCCGCAAGACGGGCACTTCCCCTTCTTAGCGGCGGTCCCTTCCGGGATCTGCAGCGTCTTTCCGCAATCGCACTTCAACAGGATCACAGTTCAACCGCGGCTTCAAACCGTAGCTCCCGCACCCATTGCCAAGGCGCTTCCTGGCCCAGAATTGAACACCGGGACGCTCCGTGGCGGCCTGGGATCCGTAAGGCATATCATATCAAGCGGCGCCCGCCCCCAGAAAATGAATTCGCTTCGCAATGTCGGTGTTTACGCTGTGATACGCCCGGGTGAGGTTGCCCGAGTCGAACGAGGTCTGCCGAATGAACTCCACGTCGTCGGCCCCAATCGCGTTGGCGAAGATCGGCAGCAGGTACTCGATACCGGTCCGCGACGGCTTCATCGTCACCGGATCGTAGAAGGAGTGGTGCATCCTGCGGGCGTGGATCCGCCCCCACCGGTCGCGGAAGCAATTGCCCTGGAGGCTGTCTAAATGGAAGCCGTGCAGCGAGTTCCATTGCAGCGTGGCCACGGCGTTGTTCTGCCCCTCCAACAGCATTTCCACGGCCTTGCCGCCCAACTGGGCCGCATAAAACCGGTCGAACATCAGGGGCCGCCCGCCTCGCTGCGTATGCCCGATCTTGCGGGTAAAAATCGCCTCTTTGGCCGATTGCCCCCGCCGCCTGACCCGAAAAAACTCGTCGCCGAGCCGCTCGATCAGCATCGTGCGCAAGGCGTCGGCCGCGCCGCTCAAGGCCATGTTGCCCGCCGGATCGGTTGAGGACTGGCAGGCTCCCAGCTCCTGCCCAAACTCGTCGACAATCCCCTCCCCGCACACAATCACCACGTTCTTTTGCAGGTCGTACAGTTCCCGTACCCGGTCCACCAGCCGCTCCAGTTCCAACGGGTGCTCGGGCACCAGCACCAGGTCCGGCTGCCCATAG
>JBBDNX010000593.1:0-14295 GCA_040877345.1 Pirellulales bacterium | reverse complement strand
AGAAGGCAGAAGAGACGAGGGAGCGACCCCATAAATGGGGTCACTACGAACCAACTGGGGCACGCTGACGCTTTGCCCCAGGCACCCGGGACACGGCAGAACGACGCGGACGGCACACGGAGTGTGCCTGCTACTAAGAGGACTGGGGCACGCTGACGCTTTGCCGCCAGGCACCCGACGTCAGCTACTCTTCCGCGCTGCCTTTGCGGATTTCAAAGACCTTGACCTTCGCCGAGGTGTCGCCGCGCTGGACGGGAACCTGGCCGGCGGGGCGGATGAGGAGGCCGCGGGCGCGGCAGGCGGGCACAAAGGCCTCGGCCGGCGGGCGGCCGGGATCGCTCACGAGGCCCAGCCCGCGATGCGACAGTAAACGGCAAAAGGCATCGACAACGAGCGGGACGTTGCGGCGCTCGTAGAGCACGTCGGAGGCGGCCACCAGGTCGAATGTGCCCAGGTCGGCCGGCAACCGCCGCCAGTCGATCAAGCGCGTGACGAGCCCCAAGCCGTTGCGGCCGGCGTTGATCCGGGTGAACTCCAAGGCCTCCTCGTAGTAGTCGCTGGCCAGCACATCGTAGCCGGAGCGCGCGGCTGCCAGCGAGACGAGGCCCAGGCCGCAGCCGAGCTCCAAAAACCGCCGGCGCCGGCCGCGCCAGTTGGCGATGCGGCCGGCCAGGACCAGCGACGAAGGCCAAAGCTCGGCCCAATAGGGCAAGCGGTCGTCGGCGTCGAACTGCTCGTCGTCGATCAAGTCGTCGGGAGCCTGCGGGCGGACGAGCTCGATCGGCTGCCCGGCGACAACGATGGTCTCGTCCGTCAACCGATAGCGGTCGGCCAGCGCGGCCGTGCGGGACGCCTCGCCGCTCATTTTCCACCCAATAGCGTCTCGGCCAGGAGCATGTTCCGCGGCCGGTAGGGGTCGTAGAGCACGCCCACCTTCTCGCCGTTGGCCATGTGGGCACGGGCCAGGTCGACTTCCTCGCCGTAGGCATGGTAGCCGGCCGACAGCTCCTGGCCATCGACGTTAAGCGACACGGTCACGCGGTAGCGGCGCTTGTTGTTGACGGTGACGTTGGTCTCCTTGACCTCGGTCACGTCGCCCAGGGCGAATGCGCCGTCGCGGAGCAGGCCCACGGCGCGGCGCCTGGCGCGCCAGGAAAAGTAGACCAGGCCGAAGCCTATGATCGGAAAGATGGCCACGAACGAGCTGAAGTAACTGAAAGGGTTCAGCCGGCAGCCTTTGATCCGGCAGGCGGAGGGGCTGGCCTCGATGAACTCGACGGGCACGTTCTTGCCAACTTGCTCGCCGGAGCCGGTCCGGTAGCAAACGCCCTTTACCTTGCCCTGCCGCGGATGCGGATACTCGAAGGTCATGCGATGCACCGGCGTCCCATGCTCGCCGTCGTGGCCTCCCTCCGACATGTTCGTCTTCTCGGAGGCGATCACGGTTCCCTCGGCCGTTTGCGCGGCGCCCAGGTCGAGCCGCAACTCGCTCGGCAACCGCCAGGGAAAGAAGATCACCAGGAACAGCAGGCCGAACAAGGCGAAGCACCAACCGAAAAGCGACAGCCCCCGGCCGAGGAAGCCCGAAAGCCTGCGGCGGCGGATGTTATCGGGAACGGTGCGGGGCACCGGTTGCCGCAGGAACTCGCCCAACTCGTCCAGGCTGACGCTCATTCGATCCGACTTCCGATCAGACTTCCGGCAGCTCGAATCCCTTGCGGTACTCGCGGCCCAGGTAGCGGTTGGCTTCGTCGTCGCGGGGGAAAGTCTCGGATTGGCCGTCGAACTCCAACCGCCTGCCGGTCCGGTAGGCGATGTTGCCCAGGTGGCACAGCAGCGACGAATAGTGCCCCTCTTCTATATCGGCAATCAGCTCGTCGGAACGCCGGCTTTTGATGCAGTCGATGAAGTTTTGGCAGTGGTCGGGCGTTTCGGTCCATTTTTGCTCGAACGACTCGCCCGGCTGCTGGCCTTTGTGGAAGATGCGGTAGCCGTCGCGGTCGATCATCATGAAGCCCTCTTCGCCGAAGAAGATGTTGTCGTTGTCGAACCTGTGGCCGAGCATCCGGTAGGGAGTGAAATCGCGCTGCTCGTAAACGTAGAGCAAGTCGTCGTATTCCCAAGTGACGACCATCGTGTCGGGCGTCTCCTGCGCGTCGCCACGCGAAGCGAGCTTGGCCGCGCTGGCCGACACGGCCTTGGGCGCCTTGAGGCCCAGCGCCCAGCGGCCCAGGTCGATCTGGTGCACGCCGTCGTTGCCGATGTCGCCGGTGCCGTAGTCCCAGAGGAAATGCCACCCCTCGTGGAAGCGGTTCTGATTGAACGCTTGCATGGGGGCGGGCCCGACCCAAAGATCGTAATCGACTCCGGGGGGGACCGGCTCGTCAGGCAACTGGGGGTGGCGCCTGCGGCGCTGGTTGTTGATGGCCTTGACCACCAGCACCTTGCCGATGGCGCCCTCGGCCAGGAGTTGCCAGGCCCGCCGGTAATGGGGCGCAGCCCGGAGGTTGGTGCCATGCTGGACGATCCGCTGGTGCTTTCGGGCCGCCTCGATGGCCCGCCGACCTTCGACGATGTTGTGCGAGGCCGGCTTCTCGACGTACACGTCCTTGCCGGCCAGGCAGCCGAGCACCGTGGCCGGCGCATGCCAGTGGTCGGGGGTGGCAACCGCCAAGGCATCGACGTCGCGGCGGTCGAGCAGGCGGCGGAAATCGTTGACCACCGGCGGCCTGGTGCCCGACAGCGACTGGAGGCGGTCGGCCAGGGCCTCGCCGCGACGTTGATCGACTTCGCAGATTGCCACCACCTGGCTATCGCTGATCTGGGTGAACGATTGGGCGAGCGAAGCGCCGCGGCTGGCCCCCAGGACGGCCACGCCGACCCGATCGGTGGGAGCGGCCTTGGCCGGTGCGGCCAGACAGGCGGTGCCCGCAATTGCCATCGAACTTGTCAGGAATGTCCGGCGGTCAAGGCCTTTCATAGCGTCTCCTTTCGATTTGGCAGGTTCGGCCCCCGGTCCGAACGGCCGGACGCGGGGTTACTTAGTTAGATTGTGTGGCAGGTTGCGTGTGCGGTTGGGGTGATTCCCCGCCGGCGGGCAAGTATAATAGATGCCCACCAGAGGATTTCCAACAAACTTCTAACATAGGTTGTTCTGGAGTTCCAGCGCCGTCCAGCCCAGCATGGCCTGGCCAAGTCGTCCGCGGCCGTTAAATAGACCCCAACTGGGCCTCTCTCAAACTGGGCCTATCTCAACAATGAAATCATCTCGCGGCTTGCGAATTGTGGCCTGGGGGAAAGCCCTCAGCCGGCATGGCCGGTTGGCCGGTCTGTTGCTGGCCCTGGGCCTGTGTGGCGGGTTGGCGACGTCGGCCCACGGCGCCGAGCCGGACTTCGTGGGCGTGTTGGCGTTGGCGATTGACGACGAGGCGGCGGCCAACCTGGAGTTGTCCGACGAACAGCGGGCGAAGCTGCTGGCGGTCATCGACCAGCGCGAAGATGAGGCTCTGGAACTTGCCCTGGAGATTAAAGACCTGCCGCCGGCCGAGCGGGCCGACCGGTTGGCCCCCTTCCGCCGCGAGTCGGAGCGACTCGGCCTGGCAGTGCTGGACGAGCAGCAGCGCGAGAAGCTGCGCGCCCTGGGGGCGAAGCTGCCGAGTGACCGGGAAGATTCGTCCAGCGAAGCGGCCCAGGCCGAGACCGCTCAGCCGGAACCATCGGACGAGCAGCCGGCCAGCACGGACGGCCAGCCTGTCGCGGGCGAGAGCGGTCCCAGCCAGGCCGCGGGCAATGGGCGGCTGCAATTTAATTTCCGCTTTCAGCCGTGGTCGGAGGTGTTGGACTGGTTTGCCCAGCAGGCCGACCTGTCGCTGGTGATGGATGCGCCGCCGCCTGGGACATTGAACTATACCGACAGCCGGGGCTATACGCCGGCCGAGGCGATCGACCTGTTGAACAGCGTGCTGTTGACCAAGGGTTATACGTTGATCCGGCGCGATCGAATGCTGATGGTGATCAACGTCGAAGACGGCATTCCTCCCAACCTGGTGCCCCGTGTGCCGCTGGAAGAGTTGGACGACAAGGGTGAGTTCGAGCTGGTGAGCGTTCTGTTTCCGCTCGAAAAGATGACGACCGAGGAAGCCGCGCAGGAGATCTCGACGCTGATCGGCCCACAGGGCTCGGTGGTCAAATTGCCCAAGGCCCAGCAAGTGCTGGTCACGGAAACCGCGGGACGTCTGCGGACCATCCGATCGGTGATCGAAGGAATCGAGGATCCCGAAGGGGGCGGCGGACTGCGCGTGTTCCAACTGAAGAGCATTACGCTCGATTCGGCCATGAAGACGCTACGGCAACTGTTGGACATTCCAGCCGACGGCAACGCCACCATGGATGGCTCGTTGCGGCTGGCCTTGGAGCCGGCCGGCAACAGGCTGCTGGTGCGAGGACAAGCCGACAAAGTGGCGCGGCTTGCGGAAATCATCAAGGCCATCGACGTGGCGGGGTCCGGCGGAGGAGGCCTGTTGGGTGAGACTCCGCAGCTCGAGGTGTACAGCATCTCGTCGGCCGACCCGACGGCCGTGCTCGAAGTGCTGCAGACGCTCTTGGCCGGCCGGCCCGACGTGCGGTTGGCGATCGATTCCAGAACCGGCAACCTGGTAGCGCACGCTCGGCCGGGCGAGCATGCCACGATCCGGGCCACCATCGCCCAGATGCAGCGCGACGGCAGCAAGGTCGAGGTGATTCGGCTTTCGCGCCTCGACCCGCAACTGGCGGTGCTGGCGATCAACAAATTGTTTGGCGCGGAAGGCAGCGCCAATGCTCCCAAAGTCGACGCCGAGCCGGTCACTCGCCAGTTGCTGGTCCGCGGCAGCGAAGCCCAGATCGCCCAGATTCGCGGCCTGTTGGAAAAAATGGGCGAGGGCGACTCGGCCGCTGGCGCGGTGGCCAGAGGTGGCAATGTGCGCATGCTGCCGTTGAGCGGCCGCGCGGCTCGTGCCGGCCTGGCTCTGCTCGAGCAGGTCTGGCCCACGCTTTATCAGAACAAAATCCGAATTGTCACGCCGTCGGCCGTGGGCCCAGCGCTTCGACAGGGCGACGACTCGTCCACGCCTCGCCGACGGGATCTGCTGCGAGGCCTGGACCCGACTATTCAACCTTCGGCGCCCGCGGCGACGCCGGAGCGCTTGGAGCAGCGGCGCGAGCGCGACGACGAGCCGCCGGAATCGCGCGCCACCACCGGCCGCGAGGCAAGGCAGGGGCGTTTTCGCCTTGCACAAGAGACCCGGGTTCGGGACCAAGTGGCCGTTGCGGATGAGGCCGGGGGCGAGCGCCCGCTCGACCAGGCGTCGGACGACGGCTCGGCCGATGATGAGGCCTCTGGCGACGTGTCCCCGGACAGCGGGCCACTGGAAGACGGGCCACTGGAAGACGGGCCACTGGAAGACGGGCCACTGGAAGACGGGCCCCTGGAAGACGGGCCCCTGGAAGACGGGTCACTGCAAGATGGGTCACTGGAAGATGGCGCGGACGACGAGCCGCCCCCGATCGTTGTCGCTCCCGGGCCCGGCGGGACGATGATCGCGTCGGAAGACCTGGACGCACTGGATGTATTTGAGTCGCTGTTGTCCGAGCTCGCCAGCCGCGCCACGTCCGGCGGCAAGGAGTTCACCATCTTCTATCTGAAGAGCGCCACGGCGGCCGTGGTGGCCGAAACGCTGGGGAACATCCTGGGCGGAGGCAGCGTATCGCGGGGCGGTCCGGGCGGGTCGCTTCTGGGCAACATCGCCGGGGCGGCCCTGGGAGAAGGCGGCGGCGGCATGATGGGAGCTCTCATGGGTCTGGGCCAGGGTGGCGGCGATTCGGGCGGCCCGATTGTCGCTCGGGGCGTCCTCATCGTCCCAGACCACCGCCTCAACGCCCTGGTGGTCGAGGGAAGCCCCAACGACCTGGACACGATCGAGCAACTGCTCGAGGTGCTGGACCAGGAAGGAGTGCCGGAGACGCTGGTCGCCTCCAGGCCTCGGATGATCCCGGTCATCCACACCAAGGCCTCCGACGTGGCCGACGTGATCAAGCAGGTTTACCAGGATCGGCTGACCACCAGCGCGGGCGCGCAGCGGCAGCCCTCGCCCGAGGACTTCATTCGCATGCTGCGGGGCGGGGGCCGCCGGGGCCAGGGTGGCGGTGGAGGAGGCGACTCCAATGCCTCGGAGCCGCAGAAGATGGCGATCGGCGTCGACGTTCGCACCAACTCGATCGTGATCTCGGCCCCCCAGCCCTTGTTCGAGGAAGTCGAGCAGCTCGTGCAAACGCTGGACCAGGTGACCGAGAACACGACGCAGGCGGTCCGCGTCGTTACGCTCAGGCGCAGCAACACGTCGGCGGTTCAGCAGGCGCTGCAAGCCATCGTGGGCGGCACGTCGCAGACGGCGCGCAGCAGTGATAGCCGAGGCGGCCAACAGGCATCACGCCGCGACGGGGACTCCCCGCGCGGCCCCGATCCCGAGCAAATGGAGCGGATCCGGCAACGCATGGAGTTCTTCAACAACATGCAGCAGGGGCGCGGCGGATTCGGTGGCGGCGGATTCGGCGGCCGTGGTTTCGGAGGTGGAGACGAGGGAGGCAATCGCGGCGGCCGCGGCGGCAACCGCTGAAGCGATGTTCGGCTACTCCTCTGCGCACCTGAATTCGCCAGAATTCAGGCCGGCGCAGCCACTTGGCCAGAACTCTGGCGAGTCCTGCTACCTCGAAAGGCGCGAGTCCTGCTACCTTGAGAATCACTCCCATTACTTCTTCTTTCTGGCGAGCGTAAACGATCGGTAGTGGATGCCGGTCTCGTCGTTGGTCAACATGGCGCCGCCGGGAGCCAGGTACTGCTCCAAAACAGCGAATGGCGGGAGCGGGTTGTTCTCGAGCGCTCGGCCCACCTCGCCCAGCAGTGGGCTCCGCTCGCCAGCCCGCTGGAGGCCCGCGCGCGTCTGCTCCGATGAGGCGAGATCGTACAGGTAACGGACTCCTTCCGCCGGCCGGTTGAACGTGACCAGCGACGGGTTCTCTCCGCCGGGCAGACGGCTGATCTTGCTGGCAATCAGCTTGTAGTCGAGCGCGCCGGCCAGCGAGAGCGAGGCGTCGCTCCGGGTCACGATCGCTTTTTGCAATAAGCTCTCGCGGTCGGCCACGAGAAGGTGGTCGCCGACGATGCCGAAACAGGGCTTTGGCCGTTGGGGCCCCTCTCCCCCCGGGCCCAGCGCGACCTGGAACTCATAATAAGCGTGCCCGCCGTAGGTCTTCGCTTCCAACCGGTCGCGGAACGCGTCGACCACCTTATCCAGAGTGGCTTTGAAACTGGCCGCATCCTTCAGTCCCACGCCCAGCAGCGTCCCCTGGCTGGTCAAGGTGACGGGGCGCTCGACCCAGGCCAGATAGCTGAAGCGGCCGGTCAGTGCGGGCACAACGTCGGCGGCCAGATCGATGCCGGCCGGTTCGTTAATCCGCCGCTCGACTTGCTGCTCGAACGCTCCTTCGCCGCGAAAACTGTTGATCAGCCGAGCCAGCTTCTTGTAAGTCTCGGAGACATCCCAGTGGAGCGTGGTGTAGCCGGCCGATTCGGCCGGGACCCACGACTCCGGCGTGGTATCGCCGCTCGCCAGCGCGGCAAGCGCCACGACACCGGCGCGCGGCGAATCGAGCAGGATGTGCCATTCGAACAGCGTATCGAACTGCTCGGTGGCCACGCTGACGCTTCCAGCCACCGCCATCAGGCCGTCCAGGCCCAGTGTGGGCAGAATGGCCAAGGCGAGCTGCGCCGGGCCATTGCCGCGCGCGCCGGTGCGAAAGAGACCGATCGGGTCGGCAAAGGCGGTAATCTGCGGCGCCTCGGCCGCCTGGCGCCATCCGGCGGACGCAGTCGCGAACTGCCCATGATCTTCCAGCGACGGTCCCTCGCCGTCCTGCCAGCGGGCTAAAAGTTCTCTCAATACGTCCGCATTGGATACCGCGATCCAGTTGTCTTTGCGGAAGTAAGCCAGTTGCCGCACCGGCCCGGACGGCCAGTCGTAAACGACCAGCCTGGTGTCGGACGCGGTTTCTTCAGTTCGGACAGCTCCCTCGCGCTCGAGCTGCGCGCTGCCCTGCTCGAGCAGCTTGTCCAGTGCCTGATTCCGGTCGCCCACCTCTAGCAGCACAAGGGGTGCCAGCGATTGATTGACCGGCACGATGGCCGCGGTCACGTTGCCTTGGGGAATCGACGCGAGCTCATCCATCGACAACCCCAACTGCTCCTGGATGGCGGCATAGCGGCTCTCGATCGAGCCGTACAGCTCGTCGACCAGGGGCCTCATCTGAGGGTTCTGAATCATCTGGCCCATGGCGGTCTCGTTCAAGCGACGCTTCAGGTCGGGCACGTCGGCAAACGCGATGTAGGCAAGCGTATCGGGCGGCAGCAACCGCGTTGCCGGGGGCGCCTCGGCGCGGCCGGTGCCGGCAAGACCGTTTCCAGCCAGGCCGATTACAACGACAGCTTGCGCCAGGCGTGCAGCGCCGCGGCCGGCGATGGTGGAGGTGAATGACACGGGAGCTCCTCTGTCTCAAAGATACCGGTTCGTCGTCCGTACAGGCTATATCCCGCCGCGAGCCGGCGGGTTTCGACGAATCGATCCTTGCCGTTGGAAATTCGCCTCCCTGGCTGAATTCTTAGATTTCAGGGCTGCGCCGACCCCGTAGCTGAATTCGCCAGAATTCAGGGCGCCGTTGGACTGGCGGCCCGAATTCTGGCGCTCTTCGGCTACCACCGTTCGCCCTCAATAGGGCGGCTGCGTCTTGCCGGGGAACACGTCGGTGCGGAAAGGGATCGCCGGCAGGCCGGCCGCGTTCCAGAGGTTGACCACCGGGTAGTTGGCCCAGCCGAATCGAACGGCGACCGGCTGGGGCACCTGGGGACTGTGGACAACTATGTGGCCGCCGTCGATCTCGGCATACGCCTTGACGAACTTGCGGTCCTTGCCGGCCACGGTGAATCCCGCCAGCGGGCCGTCTTTGGCCACCAACCCTCCGCCAAGGTGCGTGAACGACAGGACGACACGGTCGCCCTTGATTTCCATTCCGCTGTAGACGGGGCCGGAATGCTCGATCGGTTCGCCATAAGCCAAGGCCCGCGCGGCCAAGGCCAGGCGGGCGCCCACCGGCGCCTTCTGCTTTGGATGAATATCCTGTTCGGCTCCCAGGTCGGTGATCACGACCATGCCCGCATTGACCAACACCTGGGTGCTCAACAACTGCGCCTCGCGCAATTCGGCCCAGTCGCTCTCGCCCGGCTCGTCGACAATCGCGGTGAAGGGAGCAAGCTGAACGGTAAGAAACGTGAAGTCGCCCTGGCCCCAGGCGGTCCGCCAGTCCTGGATCATGGCCGGAAACAACGTGCGGTACTGCCAGGCCCGGCTGGCATTCGACTCGCCCTGGTACCAGATGGCACCCTGGATCGCGTAGGGCAGCAGCGGGTGAATCATCGCATTGTACAAACCGGCCGGACTGCTGGGGTGGTCGGTGGCCGGCTGGCTGCCAAACGCGCACTTCAGATCCGGATGGCCGTCCAGCTTGGCGCGGCTGGTCCAAGCCTCGGCCGGCGTGCCGCCGTAGTTGGTGCTGATCAATCCGACGGGAACATTCAAATGCTTCTGCAGGTCTCGGCCAAAGGCGTAGGCCACGGCCGAAAAACCGGGCACGGTCTCCGGTCCGCACTGGGCCCAGGCCGCTTCGACCTCGGTTTGGGGCTCGGCGGTGGCGCGGCGGGGCACGGTGAAGAGCCGGATCATCGGGTTGGCCGATTCGGCAATCGTCTGCTCGGGTTCGGCGCTTTGCGAGACCGCCCACTGCATGTTCGACTGCCCGCTGGCGATCCATACTTCGCCGACCAGCACATCCTTGATCTCGACCGTGTTCTCTCCGCTGATCACCAGATCGAAGGGCCCGCCTGCTTCCAGCGGCTGCAAGGTGACCCGCCAGCGGCCGTCTTTGGCCTCGGTGCTCAGTTCCTGTCCTTGGAACCGCACGGTCACCTTTTCCCCCTCGGCCGCCGTTCCCCATACGGGCACTTCGCGTCCCCGCTGCAGCACGGCACCGGGCGTAAAGAGGTTGTGCGGCTTGACGGCCGCCAGGCTGGCGCTCCCACTGAAGAAAACGGCGGCCGCCAGCAGGGCGGCGATCGAGCGTACGACACTGCTGCCTCGGATCATGGGGGTGTCCTCAAAGCGTTCGTTGGATGTTGTCTCTCATTCACTGAAAAGCCCAGCACACTATACTTGCTGCCCCGGCGGGCCGCAAAAGAAAGGCTGCTTGCACTCCCCGTGGGGTTAGCTGTACAGCCAATCCTCAACGCGCAGACCGGGAACCTGCTGAAAGTCACGCAGATTCGCCGACAGAAGCGTCGCTTCGTTCGCCAACGCGATCGATGCAATCTTCAGATCCTGTGTACCTGTGCGAACGCGTCCTCGGCGCAATCGCGAGAACTCCTGCGCCGCCCGTTCGCTCCATCGAGCGATTTCCCATTCTCCGAGGGTCTCGAATAGGCGGATCAGGCGATCATAGGGGTAGATCTGCTTATGGACGTCGTGGCTCCGATGGATCTGGGCAAGCCACGCCCGCAACTGCTCCTCCACCGAAACAACCGGAATGGCGACCGTGTCGACCACGCTGCGGAGTCGCTCCGCCAGCCGAGCATGCTGAGCGTGACGGCCATCGCTCAGGACGCTGAAATGGTCGGTGTCCAACAGGATCATCGACGCGTTTTGCGTTTGGCAGTTGCCTTCGGCTTGGTTTTCCTACGGTCGATCTCTCGCAGGCGCATCGCGTCCTTGAGAATCTGCTGCATGCCCTCGTCGTCGGTGAATGCCCCAATGGTCTGCCGCCAGTCCTTGTTGCGCTGCTGCGCTGCGCGCACCTCGTCCCGGAGCTTGTCAACCTGCGACTCAAGGATTGCGATACGTTGTTCCAGGCTAAGGCCGGCCATCAGTAGTCCCTCGTGGTTCGCTGGCTCCGGTGGTTCAATCCTAGCCTACCCCGCGAAGGTCAAGCAAATCCACCCAGAGTTCGACAAAAACCGCATGGGAAGCGTTCGTTCGATGTTGTGTTTATTGACTGAAGGCCCAGCACACTATACTCACTCCCCCGGCGGGCCGCAAAAAAGGCTGCTTGCAACCCCACCAGCCCCCGATGAGAATGCAAACAGGCGTTGATACCACGAAAAATGGAGCCACGTGCATGCCGCCTCGCTTGTGTCTGCTGCCCACCGTCCTGGCAACGTTGGGCCTTGGCCTGTTGCCGGCATGGGGCGACGAAAAAACCGAGATCAAGACGTATACCGATCCGACCGAGGCCGGAGAGGACTTTGAAATCCAGGGGGAGTACGCGGGCGAGATCCGCGCCAGCCGCGGCCCGCGCAAGGTGGGCGTGCAGGTAATCGCCCTGGGCGACGGCAAGTTCCAAGCCGTGCTCTACGAGGGCGGCCTGCCCGGCGACGGCTGGGACCGGAAGACAAAACGGCAGGGCGAGGGTGAGCTCAAAGACGGCGTCGCCCTGTTCAAGGGGGACGAAGGCAGCGGACGCATCCAGGATCAGGTGCTGACGCTTTCAGATTCGTCGGGCAACACGGTGGGCCGGCTCGAACGGATCGAGCGCGAAAGCCCGACCCTCGGCATGGAGCCGCCCGATGGGGCCGTGGTGCTCTTCGACGGCTCGTCGGCCGACGCGTTCGAAGGCGGCCGCTTGACCGACGAGGGCCTGCTGATGCAGGGGGTGACCAGCAAGCAGAAGTTCGGCGACTGCAAGCTGCACCTGGAATTCCGCACGCCGTTCATGCCGGCCGCGCGTGGCCAGGCCCGCGGCAACAGCGGCTGCTACCTGCAGGGGCGGTACGAGGTGCAGATCCTCGACTCGTTCGGCCTGGAAGGCAAGGACAACGAGTGCGGCGGTATCTATTCCATCCGCAGCCCGGACCAGAACATGTGCCTGCCGCCGCTGGCCTGGCAGACCTACGACATCGACTACACCGCAGCCCGCTACGACGAACCGGGCAACAAGGCCAGCAACGCACGGATGACCGTGCGGCACAACGGCGTCACGATCCACGAGCAGGTCGAGCTGCCCCACGTCACCACGGCGGCCCCGGTGGCGGAAGGCGCCGAGAAAGGGCCGCTGTTCCTGCAGGACCATGGCAATCCGTTGCGGTTCCGCAACATCTGGCTGGTCGAGCTGAAAGAGTAACAGGCTGGGGCGGTCGCGGGGCCGCCCTCGCCAGGCGCCGCTGTGCGGCGCAGGGCCGGAACAACCAGAACCGCCCAAGGCGCGGCGGGGGAATAGAGAAGGGCTCGTTGCCTCATGTCGGTCAACTCCATCGCCAAGAGAATCATCAGCAACGTCGAGAAAGTCATTCTCGGCAAGCGCCAGGAAATCGCCTTGGCGCTGGTCTCGTACTTCTGCGAAGGGCACATCCTGCTCGAAGACGTGCCGGGCGTGGCCAAGACCATGCTGGCCCGGGCCCTGGCCAAGAGCATCGATTGCAGTTTCAAGCGCGTGCAGTGTACGCCCGACTTGTTGCCCTCCGACATCACCGGCGCCAGCATCTTCAACCAGAAGCTGGCCGAGTTCGTCTTCCGCCAGGGCCCCATCTTTGCCCAGATCGTGCTGGCCGACGAAATCAACCGGGCCACACCGCGGACCCAGTCCGCCCTGCTCGAAGCCATGGCCGAGGGGCGGGTGACCGTCGACGGCCAGACCTACGAGCTCAAGCGGCCGTTCCTGGTGATCGCCACGCAGAACCCGGTGGATCACGAGGGCACGTTTCCGCTGCCCGAAGCCCAGTTGGATCGCTTTCTGGTGCGGCTGAGCCTGGGTTATCCCAGCCTGGACGACGAAGGCCGCATGCTGGCGCGGCTGCAGCACTCACATCCGATCGACGAGCTGGAGAGCGTGGTCACGGCGGCCGACGTGATCGCCTGCCAGAAGGCGATCCGCGAAGTGTACGTCGACGACAAGGTGCGCAACTACGCGGTAGAGATCGTGCACGGCACACGGCTGCACGACGACGTCCTCTTGGGCGGCAGCCCGCGCGCCTCGCTGGCGCTGTTCCGCACGGCGCAAGCGGTGGCGGCCATGCGGGGCAATAACTTCGTGCTGCCCGACGACGTCAAGCGGATGGCGCCGGCCGTGCTCACGCACCGGCTGGTGCTGCGTCCCGAAAGCCGGCTGCGCAAAGTGACGCCCGCCAAGGTGGTCGACGAGGTGGTCGCCGAAGTGGCCGTGCCAACCCTATCGCCCGCGCCCGCCGGGGCCGCCTTTCAATGAGAAGCCACAGGCCATGAGATGGTACCTGGGGGCGGCCGCGCTGTTGCTGGCGGCGATGGCCTTTCAACTGGGCCTGCTGGCCTATGCCATGTACGTGCTGCTGGGCCTGCTCGTGGTCAGCCGGGTGGCGGCGCGGCACTGGATCGACAACCTCTCGGCCACGCGGGAGTGCAACCGGCTGTCGGCCGAGATCGATGAAAAGGTGGCGGTGGTCGTCACGGTGTTCAACCGCGGGGGACTGCCGGTTCCCTGGGTGCTGGTGGAAGACAGCCTGCCGCGCAAGCCGCTGGTCCAGCGCCCGCCGGGCATCCGCGTGATCGGCAAGCGGCTGCTGGTCGGCATGCTCCGCCGCGGCGGCCGCAAGACGCTGACGTACCAGGTGCAGTTCCTGATGCGGGGCTACTACCAGGTCGGGCCGGTGGTTCTGGAGACGGGCGACCTGTTCGGCCTGCACCGCCGCTACCGAGTCGCCACGGAGCCGCACTTCGTGCTGGTGTATCCGCGGGTCGTTCCGCTGGAAGGCTACGACCTGGCTAGCCGCCGCCCGCTGGGCGAAATCCGGCTCAGCCATCGGCTGTACGAAGACCCGACGCGCATCGCCGGCCTGCGGTTGTACCAGCCGGGCGACGCCTTCAATCGCATCAACTGGCGGGCCACCGCCCGAACCGGCATCCTGCACAGCAAGGTCTACGAGCCATCGACCATCGCCGGAGCCACGATCCTGCTGGCCTTCCACCGCGGCGAGTATCCGCGGCAGAACGAGCCTTTGCGGTCCGAGCTCGCCGTGACCACCTGCGCCTCGGTAGCCAACGCCGTCTACCTGATGGGCCAGCAAGTCGGCCTGGCCACCAACGGCCGCGATGCGGTCGATCGACTCCGGCAGGAAGGCTGGCAACATGAATTCCATTCGCGCGACGTGGCCCGCCGCCGGGCCGACATGCGGCCCAAGAGCGACCGCCT
>JBBDNX010000592.1:0-14359 GCA_040877345.1 Pirellulales bacterium | reverse complement strand
AGAGCCGCTCGACGTGGCCGGACCGCCGGGTGGTGGCGAGTTGGTGCAGGAAGGTGCCGGGTTCGGCGGTGGTGGCCCGGCGAGTCAAATCGCCGTTCATCATCATCAGGGCCTGTGTAATCGTTCCGTTGAAGGTGGTCGCCTCCTCGTTGTCGTCCGTGCCAAAGGCGATCGTGAACTGCTCGAGCCATTGCTCCTTGAGGCGTTGCTGCTCCTCGAAACTGCCCTGCGTGCGATGGGCGTCGGTGATGGCCAGCAGTGAATCGTACAGTTGTTCGGCGGTGAGTTGCCGCAGATAGAAGTGACTGAACCAGGCTGGAGTCCCCTGGCTGGGGTCGTCGCTTTGATTGCCGTACTTGGGCCCGAAGCGGCTCGAGAGCGAATACGCGTCGGTCAAGGCGATGACTCTCAGCAGGCGTTTCAGGTCGTGTCCACCGGCGACAAAGTGGGCGCCCAGACGTTCGAGCAGCTCGGGATGGGAGGGTGAGTTGTGCGGACCCATGTCGTCGACCGGCTTGGTGAAGCCGTAACCGAAAAAGTGGCTCCAGATCCGGTTGACCAGCGCTTGGCCGAGGTAGGGGGACTGGACCACCAGCCGGGCCAGCTCATCGCGCCGGTTCACCTGGTCGACCAGGCCGCTGGGATTGATCGGGACACCGTCGATAAAGGTCGGGTACGCGGCGCGCAATTGGCCGTTGCGCAGCTCGTAGAAGATTTCGGCTTCCTGGGGGTCGCCCAACTCGCCGGCGAAGTCGACGTCCTCGAGCCGCGCGGAGCGTGGGGCGGCCCCGTCCATCAGGCTGACGCCGCGCGCCTGGCGGAAGAATGCGTTGAGGCCCCAGAACTGGTCCTGCTGCCATTCATTGAAGGGATGGTTGTGACACTGGGTGCATTGGATCTGCACTCCCAGGAAGATTTGGCCTGTCTTGGCCGCCGCCGTGACGCCGTTTTCGTCGAGGTTGTCCAGGAGGAAGTTGACCGCTCCGTTGAAGCCTTCTTCTCCGGGAGTATTGGCGCCTTCGGCGCTCAACAATTCTTCGACGATTTGGTCGTAGGGCTTGTTGTGGAGCATCGCCCGCCGCAGGAACTGCTGCAGGCCCTCGCGGTTGACCAGGCTGCCGGGAGTCTGCCCGCCGCTGCGGCCGACCAGCGTGTTCGTCCAAATGGTGGTCCAGTTTCGAGCGTACTGCTCGATGTACTCCTCGCCCAACAAGCGGTCGACCAGGCGCGCCCGCTTGTCCCTGGGGCGGTCGCGAAGAAAAGCGTCCAACTCTTCGATCGACGGAATTCGACCCACGATGTCGAGGTAGACCCGCCGGCACCACTCGGAATCGGTGGCCGGCGGCGACGGCCCCATGCCGGCCTCCTGCCAGGCGCGCCGCAGCATCTGGTTGATGGTTGCCAGCAGTTCTTCGTCCGAGACGGCCGAATGCGGCTGGCCGCTGTCAATTCCGGATTGCGACGAAGCAACTCGATCTGGAGTTGGGGCCGCAACGGTCGGATCCATGGCCGGCGGCGCGGGGGCGCCTTGATCGGAGTCAGCCGCTATGTCAGTCGCTATCGGGTCGGATTGGACCGTGGCTGGCGCCGGCCCCACCGGGCGTCGGCCGGCGTCGTCGGTGTCCGGTGGAGCAACCACGACGGGGCGCCGAAGCTCACCTTCGTAGCCGCCAACTTGGGCACCGGTTTGCGGGTTATCGGGGGAGGCACTCCTGGCCGCTCCCGGCGTATCCGAGGCAATCTGACGCCTCGGATCGGGCGCGGCATCCTGGAAGACGCCCCGTATTGCCTGGTAGCCCAACAGGATCAAGAGCAGGCTGGCCGCAAGCGCCAAGCCGACCCAGCGGCCGTACCGCTTACGGTGCCCGGCGACTCGATCGACTGGGCCAGCCGGGGCGGCGGGACGTGCCGCGGCGGTTAAGCCGGGCCTTTGAACAGCAATGGGCGTGGGACCCGGCTGCAGCGGGGGATCCGAGGGAAGCCCTCCGATGGGCGGGGGGCCGCCGGCGTGGGCGCCATTGGGCAAAGTTGGGAAGGGGGCCGACTCCCCGTTCCGGACAGCCAGTGCCCGAAGAATCCTGGCGGACAGATCGGGTGGTTGCTGGCCGCCGAGAACTTCTTCCAGGCAGGCATCGAGGATCGGTTCGTGAGGTTCGGAATTCATCGCCAGCATCCCCGCCAGGAGCTGTGCCGGGCGTCGTTACGCAAGGAGGCCCAGCACGTTGGAAGTTCTCATCGCATGGCTCGCTCGATACAGGCGCGCAGGTGGCGTTTGGCTCGTTGCATCAGGTTTTTTGCCCCGGCCTCGCTCATTCCCAGTTTTTCGGCGATGCCCGCGCGCGACAGCCGCTCGCGGAACCGCAGGTCCAATGCTTGCCTGGCACGGGCCGCCAGTGTCTCCAAACACCGCTCCAGGGCCTGCACCAGCTCCTGACCTCCGTCCCGATCAGTCCAACGGGCCCAGAGGACCTCGATCTCGTCCAAGTTGGCCACGACCAACGTCCGCGCTGCCCGCCGCTGACTCGTCAAGAACAAATTTCGAGCGACCTGCCGCAAATAGGCCGCCGTGGCAGCGCGATTGTAATCCTGAAACGGCCTTTCCAGCACCCGCAAAAACGTCTCTTGCGTGAGGTCCTCGGCTTGAGCGGGTGCACAACCTAAAGCTCTCAAGTACCGCCAGACACCGGTCTGATGCTCCTTGACGAGTCGGGCCACGTCAAACCCGGTGGACGCCGCATCGTTGGTCATTGCCCTTTAAGCGCTCATAAAACCTAAAAGTACTCAACTATTCTGGGCGTTGCCGGTAAAGTGCTTGACAAATCCGCAGTCCGGCACCCCGGCGGTACCTCTAAGCCATTATAAGCGGGGCAATTTGGGCATGCGATGCCGGTCGTTGGAAAACGGCCGGGCGGCCGAGCCCAGCATAACCTGGCGGCAGCGACTCCCAAGAGAGTCAGCGGGAAAAGGATCCAGTTTGCGCAAATGGGACAGAATTTTGCGCAATACCGAAAAAGTTTAACTTTGTGACGGTTGGGCGATCCAGGCAACTTATTAAATCGCGGCCGCGGCCAGGGCGGAGACCGCGAACAACAAGATGGTCAGACATCCCGACTTCGACTCGATGCCCCTGAGGCGGGCGATGGCCTCGACCGCCTCCTTGGCTTCCTTGAGCCCCACCCCGGTTGCTTGGCGATAGACCTTGATCGCCTCGATCTTGCGCTGATCGGTCAGCAGTTGCACCACCCGCTCGTCGACTGCCTGACCTTGGACGGGGAGTGCACGATCGGCCGCGCCGGCCAGGGCCTCGACGAAGTCCTTGGCTTCCTTGAGGCCCACGCCGGTGGCCTCGCGGTAGAGCTTGATCGCTTCGAGGGTCCTTCCTTCGGCGACCAGCGCGATCACGCGGTTTTCGAATCCCTCCGGTCCGTGCGAACTGGACATTCGGGTCTCTCCCGGCCTGCCCGAGCAAAGTAGAGAGTTTCGCCTTGTGTGTCCAGTACGTTAGCAGCGGATGATCAAGGATGGACGGCGAACTGCACGGTCAGCTCGACGTGCGACAGTTCGGGATGGTTGGTCTCCAGCTCGATCCGGCCCATGCGCTGGGCCATGTAGTCGACCAGCGGAGCTCCGGGAGGCACTTCGATTTCCATCCGATAGCGCTGGCGCTTGGTGGCGACCGAGTCGTCTTTGACCAGCCGGACGTGTAGGAAATCCGGCGTGGTGCGGATCTGCTCGATCTGGAAATTGTCTGGCGCACCGCGGACATACATGTACACCTTGTGCCGGATGCCGTCGCGCTGGGGCACGCGGCCCAACTTGAAGACCCCTTCCTGGACGATCTTGCCGTAGAACGAATAGTTGCCCAGCCGGTTGCCCTGGACCGGCAATTCTAGGGGGTCGGGCAGCTTTTCGAGGCCCAGCTCATCGGTTTCGGTGGCGATACGCAGCCGGCCTTCGAAGCCTCCCCGCGGCAGGTCGGGATCGAGCTTCAACTCCAAGGTGTAGCCGCTGGTCGCCTCCAACTGGGCGAGGGTGTCGGCGTCCGCCGGCTCGATGCGCCAGGTGAGGTTGGGCAGCGACGACTCGACGGAGGTGACGTTGAACCGCTTCCAGTGCTGTGAAAAGACGGTGATCCGCTGCGTCCGCCACTCGCCGGCGACGTCCGGGAACACCACGCTATCGGCCGAGGCACTGAGGAAAGCGCGGACCTTGCCCGTCAGCACCAGCTTGAGCTGCCGGATCTTTGGGTCGTTCGTCCAGATACCGGCGCCGTGACGAAAATGCTCGGTCGGTTTTTCGGTGGTCCATTCCAGGCGCACTTGCCGCTCCTGGCCCGGCTTGATGCGGCCATCGGGCATGTCGACCAGCGTGCACTTGCAGGTGGTGCCCGCCTCGTGCAGCATAAGATCCGCTTTGCCGGCGTTGCGCAGGGTAAACGTGTGCCGGCCCGACTGGCCCACGTTCATCACGCCGAAATTGAACTCGTCGTGATCGACCTGAAGTTTTGGGCGGGGGACGACGTCGGATTCTGACGGTGCGGCCACAGAGGCACTTGCATGCGGCGGGCTGAAGGCATGATCAGGAGCCGCGGCTGAGCCGTGCGACTGCGACCCAGTGTCAGGGGCAATAGCTTGGACTTGGCAGACGGCCAGGCAGCCGGCGGCCACGAGCACCACTGCCACCACGCCCACGATGAATCTCACAGGATTGCCTCCCATTAGGAAAACGCCGTTCCCGGAGCAAGGCGAGCTTGCTCCGGGACGGCTGACGTATCGGTTTTTTCTGCCCCGGGCGAGGCCGGCACGTGCCGGCGGCCGAGCATAGTTGCCGACGTTAGATGTCGAGGTTGTCTTTCGACGACATTTTCTCGAGGAAGATGCCGCTGAAGATCTGAGCTGGTGCCAGCTCCTGCAAGTTGTCGGTATACCCGGTGCCGGAGTAGTCGGCCGTGGGTCCGGGCGGGTTGTTGGTGTGGATATCGAAGCCGGGGTTGAGATAACCGTCCGCGTTCTGGTCGGAGAAGCTCTTGACGCTGCCGTCCGCGAACAAGATGTTTGCCGATCCCCCCTTTCCGCTGCCGTGGACCGGACCCAAGTCGCGCCAGTCCTGCATGTGGTTCAATGGATTGACCTTGGGTACCGTGGTCGTGCCTTGTTCTTCCAGGAAGATGTTGGCCGTCACGACGCCGCCGGTGACGACGTACACCTCGGTGTCGCCGGTGGCGGTCTGCCAGGCGGTCAGCTTGTTGACGTCGGCCACGCGGTAGCAGGGGCCATCGTTAAACGACTCCGTCAACCGGTGGCCCGCGGGCATAAAGCCGGGAAGCGTTTCCCTCAGAATGGCCTCTTTCACGTCACCGAAGTTCGCGTCGCCCATGATGGCGATAACCGATGAGCTGTGGGGCGAGGTGTCGGTTGTTGAGCGGGTCAGTTCGCCGGTGGTCCCCGCACGGCCCTTCTGCTTCGTTCCGGCAACAAACACCAGGCTGACATCGGGAGGCGTGCCGGTGTTCGTCAGCTTGACGCCGTTGCGGGAGAGGTGCCAGGTGGTCATGTAGTTGGTGCCGTAACCCTTTTCCAGGAAGTGCTGGACGATGAGGGCCGGGCGGCCTGGGCCGGGGTCGGAGAAGATCAAGGGGCAGGCGCCCACGTTCTGCACGAGGTTCGGGTCACCGCCTTCGCCCGGGGCGAGGGTCGTGGTGCCCAGGTAGTCGTTGATCTTTTCCGAGCCCTTGGCCGGGTTCGACGGGCACAACAACTCCTGAGGCTTGCAGACTCCCGTGTTGACGAGGTCGGCCACCCAGCCGACGGTGTCGAGGCAGCCGTCGCGGCCGCCGTCGTAGGCTCCCGAGCTGAACCGGCCGAGCGGGTCCTTGTCGGCGTGCAATTGAAGGCCCAGGTAGAACTGGCGCAGGTTGCTCTTGCAGGTCGTGCTGCGGGCGGCCTCGCGGGCGGCGGCGAGGGCGGGCAGCAAGAGGGCCACCAGGATGCCGATCACGGTAATCACCACGAGCATCTCCACCAAGGTAAAACCGCGGCGCTTGGGCACCGCCAGACGGACGTTCCCTTTTTTCATCCGGACGTTCCTTTTTTTCATCGGTTCTCTCTCTCTTGGAAAAAATGGGTCAGTGACTCGCTCTTCACGTTCGCGGCCCCCCTTCGAGCACAAGCTGGCCGCATTGCGGGGTTGTCTCGGTCGCACAGCTTGGCGACATCCGTTGTCCTGTCGATTCGTGGTTGAGGCTGCTCCTTTCGTGTTTTTCCGTATAGGGTTGATTACTTGATGGTCCGAGCCAGCGCTGTTCTTTTAACGCAGCCATGCTAGAGGTTGATGAGTGCGTGGTAAGAATCGCGTGAAACTCACGGTTCCGCCTTGACCTGCTCCGGGTTCAACGACCAGCCGCTGAAGAAATCGTTTGCCTTCAGTTCCACCACCGCGTCGGTGTAGCCGATTCTCAAGGAGGTGGCGGCCGGATCGAAGCCGTTATTCAAAAAGCCGTCTCCGTTCGCGTCAGCGAACGACCGAACGCTGCCGTCGGCGAACAGGATATTCGCGCTCCGGCCGTGCGCGGGGCCGAAGCTGCGGTAGTCCTGCAAAGTCTTCTTCCAGCCGGCCCACCAACCGGCCGGCCCCCCATAGGTCGTGCCAGGCGGAAAGACGGGGGCTTGCATGGTGGGGTTGAGCACTGGACCCGCGCTGAACGAGGTGGCTAACCGCGAGCCGGCCGGATAGGGCCCGACGTCGAACGAGAGAATCCCCTCGGCCGCGTTGACTGCCTGGGCGCAACCCAGCAGCGGCACCTGGGAGGTCGAGGCCGCCGCGATGCCGCCGATCCGCGCGGTGTGCAGCGGGCCGAGCGTCGAGGTGCGCTCCTCGAGCGAGACCGGGCAACCAGGCTCTCCCTTCAGGTTGCCGTTGACGTCGAGGCGCACGCCGCTGCGGACCAGGAACCAGCCGGCCGCGTAGTTGGTGTTGAACCCCTTTTCGAAGATCAGCTTCTCGACGATCTGGCGGCGCGGCTCACCGGGGGCCATGCCGGCGATCTGGCGGCAGGCGTTGATCTTGGGCGTGCCGTCGGGATAGATGCCCGCGGGGCTGCCCAGGCGGTCGACGCAGGCATCGAAGCTAGGGTCGAGATTCAACAAATCGTTGTACGTTTCGCTCAGCTCGACGCTATTGGCCGGGCAGAGCATATCGCCGACCTTCGTGCCCCGGTTGACCAGATCGGCCACCCAGCCGACCTCGGTGGCACAGCCGTCGCGGCGCCAATCGAAGGCGCCCGAGCAGAGCAGGCCGCGGGATTCGGCGTGCGCCATCAGACCGATGCCGATTTGCCGCAGGTTGCTCTTGCAGACGTTGTCGCGGGCCGACTCGCGGGCGCGGCCCAAGACGGGCATCAGGATGGCGACCAGAACTCCGATGACCGAGATAACGACCAGCAACTCCACGAGGGTGAAGGCCCCGCGATCGATGACCGGCCGCGTGGCGGCGGCCCGGGCCGTTTTGGCCGTAAGGCATGCACCTGTCATCTGCGCCCCCATTTGTTGAACAGGTTGTTTTTAGTTGCCGCGGGTACGGGCCCACGCGTTTTCGCGTTCGCCCGCGCCAGTGAGTTGCCGGATTGTGGCAGGCGATTCTTAGGGTTTGATGCACCGACGATGAGAATCGTGTTAGGAATTCGTCAGGGAAGTCCTTGTCGCTTGCAGTGCGAGCAGCCGGACGGCTATTCTGCGGAGCGGATTCGGATGCCGATCTTCATTTACCCTTTGCCTTCTCGACGAGTCGGTTGCATGCGCGTGGCGTCCTGGCTCAGCGCGGCGGCACCGATGCTGGCTTGCTTGCTGGCCTGCGAGTTCTCGAGCGCAGGCGCGCGGCGCGGCGTGGCGGCCAGGAATGAAGTCGACCGCAACGTGTCCACCGCTGGCGGCGGTGGCCGGCAGGAAATACCCGGAGATCCGGCGGCGGATGATTGGCCGGCGTTTCTCGGTCCCAACCATGACAGCCGTTCGCCCGCCGTGGACCTGTGGACGGAGTGGCGGAAAGGCGCACGACCAGTATGGGAAGTTCCTGTCGGCCGCGGCTATAGCTCGCCGGTCGTTCAAGGCAACCGGCTGGTTGTGATGCACCGGCAGCAGGACGAGGAGGTGATCGACTGCCTGGACGCCGAAACGGGTGAGTCGGTGTGGCGAGTCGGCTATCCGACGAGCTACTCGTGCCCGTTCGAGTACAGCGACGGTCCGTACAGCACGCCGGCATTGGACGGCCGGCAGGTGTATGCCCTGAGTGCCGAGGGGGAACTTCGATGCCTGAAACTGGGCGATGGAGAGCTCGTCTGGCGGCGGGCCATCATGGCCGAATGCCAGGCAGACCGCGGCCCGTTCGCTGCGGGCACCAGCCCGCTGGTTGAAGGCGAGCTGGTGATCGTGAACGCCGGCGGACAGTCGACCGGGGCGGGCATCGTGGGCGTAAATAAGCGCAGCGGCGAAGTGGTATGGACCGCCACGAACGACGGCTGCGGGTATGCCACGCCGGTTCCGGCAACGATCCACGGCCGCCGGTACGTGTTTGTGGTGACGCGCGACAACCTGGTTTGCCTCGCGCCGGAGGGCAAGGTGCATTGGAGCATCCCTTTTCACGCGAAGTTGCGAGATTTGGGAAAGTTCAATGCCACGTCGCCGGTGGTGCATGGCGAGCACGTATTCGCCTCCGCAATGGGCGTCGGGTCGCTGTGCGTGCGGATGTTGCCGGATGGAAGCTATGAAGAAGAGTGGCGAGTGCACCAGCGAGTGCTGGGCAGTCAGTATGCGAACATGGCGGTGATTGAGGGCCACCTCTACGGCTTCTCGAGCAGCGACCGGACGTTTCGCTGCCTCGACATCCGCTCCGGCGAACTGCGTTGGAAAATGGAGGGCGAGTTTGGCCGGGCGGCGCCGTTTGTTGCCGCCGAGGGCCGATTCATCATGCTCACGGAAATGGGCGATCTGGCCTGCGTGGAGATCAACCCGCAAGAGGCCAGGCTGGCTTCGTCGACGCCGGAACCATTGCTCAAAGGCCCTTGCTATGCGTCACCAGCACTTTCCCGCGGAAGGTTGTACCTCCGAGATGAGGAAAAGCTGGTGTGTCTCGACCTCCGCAAGAGCCCAGGGGACCGGACGGCTCGACGGAGCAGCCGGGATGCGGAGAACAGCCTTGGCGAGAAGCGGCGGACGGCGGGCAATTGAAGCAGCCCGAAATGAGCGGCACACGGCGCCGCTGAAGGCGCTCATCGGCCTTGTTCGAGTGTGCGCTTGCCGTCCAGCCCCAAAAAGAGCACATTTGCCGATCAGTGGAGATAATCCACGGATCATGCTAGCCGAGGACTATGAGGATCCTGTTTGGAATAGGTGAGAATATAGCGCAATCAAACGGCAGGCTGGACCGCCTCTGGGGGCTTCCGTATATTTGGACGGGCGCTCGAATCAGAAAGGCACATGGCAATGACGGACGCGATCGTCGACGTAGTGCGAACCAAGTATTCGGCTGTGGCCGCCAGCGGCCTGTCGGGCGAGCAGGCAGGCGTGCGCTCGGTCGCCGAGGCGTTCGGCTACAGCCACGAGGAGCTGGCGTCGCTGCCGGCCGAGGCCAACATGGGTTTGTCGTGCGGCAACCCGACGGCCTTCGCCAGCCTTCGTCCGGGGGAGACCGTGGTCGATTTGGGCTGCGGGGGAGGACTCGACGTGCTGCTGGCCGCGTTGAAGGTCGGCCCGCAAGGCAAATCGATTGGCATCGACATGACGCCGGACATGATCGAGCTGGCCCGCCGCAACGCGGGCCGGCCGGTGCAGGGCCAGGTGCTCGACAATGTCGAGTTTCAGTTGGCGACGATCGACCGGCTGCCTTTGGAGTCCGGCACGGTCGACTGCGTGATCAGCAATTGCGTGCTGAACCTGGTGCCGGACAAGGCGGCCGCCTTCCGCGAGATCCATCGCGTGCTCAAACCGGGTGGGCGGTTGGCGGCGAGCGACATTGCTCTGAAGCGGCCGCTGCCCGAAGAAATCTCCAGCGACGTGATGGCCTACGTGGGCTGCATCGCCGGAGCCATCGGCATCCAGGAATATGAGCGGGTGTTACGGCAGGCGGGCTTTGAGGAAGTTGAGGTGGTGGACGCCCAAAAGGACCTGAACGCCTACTCGCAGATTGCCGGCCAGCAGGGGTGTTGCTCGCCGGCCATGGCCGATCCGCTCTTGCCGGTGTCGAGTTGCTGCTCGCCGGCGGATGCCGGGCCGGCGGACGCCGAGGTACACCGGGTGCTCGCCGAGCTCTTGCAGAAGTACGACATCAACGACTATGCGGCCAGCGTTCGGGTATTCGCTTTGAAGGGTGTGCGCTAGCAGCCCGTGCGATTCGGCGGGGCTTCCGGAATTACGCAAAGAAACGGAATGGATCCCGTTCTACGAGGCGATGCGATGAGCAAACCGGGCGTTTTGTTTCTATGCACGGGCAACTCGGCCCGCAGCCAGATGGCCGAAGCCCTGCTGCGGAAGCGCGCGGGCGACCGGTTCGAGGTGTACAGCGCGGGTACCGAGCCGAAGGGGATCAACCCCCTGACGATCGGCGTGCTGAACGAAATCGGCTTGGACATCAGTGGCCAGCGGTCGAAGGGGGTCAAGGAGTTGCTGGGCCAGATACCGGTCAGGCACCTGATCGTCGTTTGCCAGGATGCGGACAGAAGCTGCCCCACGGTCTGGCCCGGCGTGTTGAACAGGATGTTCTGGCCGTTTGACGATCCGGCCGCCGCCAAGGGAAGCGAGCCGCAGCGGCTGGAGAAGTTCCGCTCGGTCCGCGACCAGATCGACGAGCGGATCGAGCGCTGGCTGGACGAGCTCGACGAGTGACTACCAATGCAGGTGCAGCTTGGGGCACGAATCGAGCAGCTCGGAGGCGCCTTGGTCGGTGACGTTGGTGCGTTCGATATAGAGCGACTCGAGCTGCTGCCAGCCGGCCAGGTGGGCCAGGCCGGCGTCGTCCAAAGGGGCATTGTTCAGGATGAGGAACTTCAGACGGGGCAGCTTTCGGAGATGAGCCAGGCCTGGGCCGCGGATGCGGCTGCTGCCCAAGCGGAGCAGCTCGAGATCGGCCAGCGGCGCCAGGTGGGCCAATCCTTGGTCGGTGACCCGGCTGGTCTGGAAGTTGACAGTCTTGAGCCGCGACAGTCTGGCGAGCCGTTCGAGGCCCGCGTCCGTGACGGTCGTATTTCCCAACACCAGCTTTTCGAGTTCGACGAGCGCGGCGAGGTGGGCCAGCCCGCGATCGGTGATGCGCGACTTTGGCAGGCTCAACTCGACAAGTGCCGGCAGATCGGCCAAGGCCTTCAGGTCGTCGTCGCCGACCTCGATGTCGTCAAAATCGATTTTGCGCGTTGCGCCGCTGGCGACCTGGGCCGCCGATTCCGAAATCCGCTGGCGAGCGGAGGGGCCGCCTGCAGGACCAGCGGAGGGGGATGGTGCGTGCTGCCGGCAACCGGCAAGTCCGCCCGCGACCAATGCCAGCAGCAAGGCGGCGCCCGCCGCGAAGCGGTGCGGCCGTGGCGAGCCGGCTCGGATCCGCATCGGCCAGTCCTTAAGGCTGGAGGCCAAAATCGCCGCCGAACTGCCGCCAGACCGAATGGATGTGATTGGCCGGATTGCCCAGCGAGTCGGGCTGCGTATTGACGAACTCGACCAGAAACGTGGGTCCTTGCAAGCGGTAGTAATGACCGATCCCCGGCTTGTGGGCACCGGCCCAGGCGAAGTAGACCTTTTCGATGCCGGCCTGTTTTACTTCGGCCATCCGCGTTTGTCCCACTTCCAGAGGCATGTTCTCGGTATAGGCGGCCAGGAGCGCCATCAACACGGCCCGCTGATCGTCGTTCATCTGGCTGGCGGGCAATCCCTCGGGCGACGAGTCGGGCGGCTGCGGCTCGCCGGCGCCGCGCAGGTCGGCGGGCGCTTTTTCGGCGATCAGGGCCTGGCCGCGCTGCTCATCCGAGAGCGAGTTGAACAGCTTGAAGGCCAGGTCCTCTTCCTTGACCAGGGTGCGGGTTCCCTTCTTGGGTCCCACGTCCAGATCGGTTTTGACTTCCGCCGGATTGGCGCCGTAAAAGGCCGGGGTCACCGAGACGACCTTGCCCGAATCGACCACGAAGTTCAGCGACAGGTGGTGTCCCTCGACGCTCCAGCCCCATTTGGAGTCGGCTTGCGGGCTGCCGAAGACCGTGAAGTAATATCGCTCCGGATCGCGGATCGACCCGCCTTGCCGGGATTTTTCCAGTTCGCGAAGGATGGCTTCCAGGCTCATGATTGTGACCGCCTTGTCGTAGCCGACGTGGCTCAGCCCGGCGGCGAGCAAGGCGTGGGCCCGCTTGCGCTGGTCGGGGTCCATGTCCTTGATCTGCAGCCCCTTGCGATGGGCCTTGGGTATAAAGTGCCAGTCGAGTCGCGCCGGGTCGTCGAACTCCATGCTCGCATGCTGCCGCTTGTCTTCGGGCAGGCCTTCGAGAAAGGCGTGGGCGGCCTGGGTCATATCGGCGCCGGCGCCTCGAAAGGCCACGGCTGCCAGGCCGGCGGCCAGGAACAACGGCACGGCAAGAAACCAGGCGATTGGCTTGCGTGAGAGCATGATGAGACTCCTGGGCGGGTCGAAGGAGGGATGTCGCGTTGCGGCTAGCCGGCTACCAGCGCTGAAAATAACCTCGCGCGGCCGGCAGAGCCAGCAGCTTTTGGCCTTTTGGGCGGGGATTGTCAATCGAGCGTGGCGCCGCCGTCCACGACCAGCTCGGCGCCGGTGATGAACGAGGCTTCGTCCGAAGCCAGAAACAAGGCCGCCTGGGCCACTTCGTCGGGCCGCCCCATTCGCTTCAAGACCGCGGCGGCTCCGAAGCGGGCATAGGCCTCTTGCGGGTCGATTCCCAGCGATTCGACGTGCCGGTCGGTGGCTTGGGTGCGGATTTCGCCGGGCGAGATCGAATTGACGCGGATGTTGTCGGCCGCCAGGTCCATGGCCAGGCAGCGGGTAAGCTGCCGCAGCGCGCCTTTCGAGCTGTTGTAGGGGACGAAGGCGGGCTGGGCGATGAAGCCCGACACGGAGGCAATGTTGACGACCGCGCCTCCGCCTGCCTCGCGCATCAGCGGCAGCACGCTCTTGACGCACTGGGCCGGGCCCAGCACGTTCACCGCCAGCACGCGCTGCCAATCGGCCAGGGTGGCCTGCTCCACGGTGCCGAAGATGAAGGCGGCCGCGTTGTTGACCAGGATCTGCACGCCGCCCAAGTGTTTGCGGGCCGCCTCGGCCATGCTTTGGCAATCGGCCTCGTCGGCTACGTTGGTGCGGTGAAAGAAGGCCCGGCCGCCCGCCGCTTGGATCAAGCCGGCGGTGGCGTGACCGGAGGCCTCATCGATCTCGGCGATGAGCACGGCGGCGCCCTGGCGGGCAAACAGCTCGGCGATGGCACGCCCGATGCCGGCTCCGGCGCCGGTGACGATAGCCGACTTGTCGCGCAACCGCATCTACTTGCCGCTTTTCTTTTTCTTCTTGGTGGCTGCCTTCTTGGCTTGTGTCCGGCTCTTGGTGCCGGCCGACTTCGTTCCAGCTTGCTTCTTTCCGAACACGCTCTCCCAATTCTTCGAGAATTCCGGACTGGGGCCGGAACGGACAATCGGTCCTGACATCGCCTGGCAGCTCCTCAAGAAATCAGTGGGTGGTTATCATGTCTGCACGCTGAAGGACATCTCATTTTATGAGGCGGAGATAGCTTCACAAGCCCCGCGGAGCGGCCGGGAGGGGCCAAGAGGTCACCGAGGCAAAGAATAAACGGATAACCGGCAAAGAGAGGCGAAATCCGGGCGGGGGGAGATTATAATTGCCGGGGACCAACTTGGCTGCTTGCCCGCTGACCACCCACCACGCCTGCTGGAGGTTCTCCCCATGACAAAGCCGTCTTGTGCATTCGCTGTCCGTTCCTCAGTCATCACGGCAGTGAAGCTTGCGGCAGTGAAGCTTGCGGCAGTGGCCTGCACGCTGGCGGCCTGCGGCATGGCCGCGGGGCAGGAGAGCGTGCCGCTGGCGGCGCACGCCAACTGGGTGACGTCGATCGCTTTTTCGCCCGACAGCAGCACGCTGGCCAGCGTGGGCGGGCAGAGCCTGCTGTATCGTCCGGGCGAGGTGAAGCTTTGGGACACGGCTACCGGCCAGGAGAAGGCCAACTATGCCGGTCATGGAACCAGCGTCTGGGCCGTGGCTTTCTCTCCCGACGGGCTGACGGTGGCCACCGCGGGATACGATGGAACGCTGAAGCTGTGGGACGTGGGCTCAGGCGCGGAAAAAGCATCGCTGCCGGCTCATC
>JBBDNX010000591.1:0-2588 GCA_040877345.1 Pirellulales bacterium | reverse complement strand
CTGTTGGCCACGTATGCCACCACGGTGCAGATTGTGGCATCCGCGCCGGGCCGCTTGGAAGAACCGTCGCTGCGGATTACCTCCGTCGGCGAGGGCGACAGCCCGCGCCGGCGACCGGAAGCTAGCGGAGCGGCTGAACCGTGGGAGGAGTTTCCCCTCGACTCGACGCCTGATACGCCGGCGGCCGAGCTCGATCGCCCCGGCGACGGACCGATTGAACCCGAACGCCTTGCCGCCGAGGACCCGAGCGTGCTGGCCAGCCAGGTGCCTGCGACGTCGCTCGATCCTTCCCACAGCGTGCCACGCCCGCAGCCGATCGAGCCGGCCCACGATCGAGATGAACCGTTCGAATCGCCGGCCGAACCGATGGATGCCCCGCAGGCCGCCCGGCAGGAGGCGGCCGACCCGGTCTCGGACCAACACCACTTACCGCGGCCGGCCGGCTTGGAGCCGGATCTCGAACCACGGCCCGACGCCGGCGCCGACGAGCCAGTCCGCTCACAACTGGCTCAACCGGGCGGCACTGCGCACCTCGATGATCCGCCGACCAGCCCCGATCCACAATCGGCCATTGCCGGTTTCCAGGACTTCTCCCGGCGCGTGGCCAGCCCTCTGGAAGCCGAATCGCTGGAACCTCATACAGGCGCCAGGGCGCGTGCTCAGCGAACGTCCGACCCAGCCACGGGCCCCGCAGCGAGGCAACCGGCGAGCAGCGGCACGGCGACCGATGCGGCTGCCGGTGCTGAAGGCAAGGCCCCACGCCTCGAGCCGATCGAAGCTCTACCCCTGGGCAAAATGCCCGAAGCCTATCAACTGCGGCGAACGCCGGGCCGCGCCGTTCTGACCGAGCAGCGCGGCGGTTCGCAAGCCACCGAGGCCGCCGTGAACGCCGCGCTGGAGTGGCTGGCCGACCACCAGGAGCGCGAGGGCCGCTGGGATGCCAGCCGCTTCGGCGCCGGCCGCGGTCGCGATGCGCCCACCACGCACCGCCATGGCGCCGGGGCCGAGTCCGACACCGGCGTGACCGGGTTGGCCTTGCTGGCCTTCCTCGGCGCCGGCCACACCCATGCCCAGGGAGACCACCGCCAAACGGTCGCGCGCGGCTTGGAGTTCCTGCTGGCCAGCCAGGCCGCCGATGGCAACCTGGCCGGCAAGGCCGAGTTGTATGCCTTCATGTACTGTCATGGCATGGCGGCTTTTGCGCTGAGCGAGGCCTACGGCATGACGCTCGACGAGCGGTTGCTCGATCCGGTGCGGCGGGCGATGGCGTACACGCTGCGGGCGCAGAACCGCGCCAGCGGTGGTTGGCGGTATCGGCCTGGTGACACGGGCGACACCAGCCAGTTGGGCTGGCAGCTCATGGCGCTCAAGAGCGGCGAGCTGGCCGGGATCCAGATTCCCAGCCAATCGAAGGACGGCATGGTCCGGTTCCTGTCGAGCGTGGCCTCGGGACGGCGCGGCGGCCTGGCCAGCTATCGGCCGGGCGAGAAAGTCAGCCGGGCGATGACGGCCGAGGCGCTGGTTTGCCGGCAGCTTTTGGGGATGGCCCGAGCGAACCCGGCCGGCGACGAGGCGGGCCATTTCCTACTCGAGGCACCGCCGGGCACAGGCCAGCCGAACCTTTACTATTGGTACTATGCCACGCTAGGGATGTACCAGTTGCAGGGCGAGCATTGGACCCGCTGGAACGATGCGCTGGTATCCACGCTGGTCGAGGCCCAGCGGGTCGAAGGCGATCTGGCCGGCAGTTGGGACCCGGACCACGACGTTTGGGGAGGGCACGGCGGCCGCGTTTACACGACCGCCCTGGGTGCGCTGTGCCTGGAGGTCTACTACCGCTTTCTGCCCCTGTACGCAGAGGCAGCCTCGCGGGAAGCCGCTCGCCCTAAGTAGCTGGGCCGCAGATAGATACGTTTAACCGGGCGTTTCGGCCGCCTGGCAAATCTTGATTGACAGCGCGCCGGCCACCAGTAGAATGAATAGGCGTCGAGGCCGCCGGAATCGTCACGCTGTCCGGCGGCGCTTCCCGCCTGAGCGTGTCGGCCTTTCGTGGTGTCGTTTTGGGTTTGACCTTGCCGGTTTGACGCCGGGCCCGCGCGTACTCCACGGTCCATTTTTAAGAAGACGACCATGCACTTGCTCTTTGGGAACCCGCTTTTGGGCATCTTCGGCCTGCACGGGCTGGAGATTGTCATCGTGGGGCTGGTGGTCCTGCTGTTGTTCGGCAACCGGCTGCCCAGCCTGATGCGGTCGTTGGGCCGCAGCGTGGTCGAGTTCAAGCAGGGCGTCCGCGAGATTGAAGAAGACAAAGACGCCAACCTGGACGACGAGGAAGTCAGCAAGGGCGGCAGCCGGCGAAGTTGACCGGCCTGATTGGAATTCAAGACGAGGATCCAGGATTAAGGCGTCGGGTTATGTCTGGTTTGCTTGATTTGCCGAGGGTGATTCGATGTTCGGTTTGAATCCGATGGAGTTGATGATCGTGGGGGCGGTGGCCGTGCTGTTGTTCGGCTCGAAGCTGCCGAGCGTGGCCCGTTCGATGGGCCAGAGCATGATGCAATTCAAGCGGGGGATGCACGAGCTGCATG
>JBBDNX010000590.1:0-14379 GCA_040877345.1 Pirellulales bacterium | reverse complement strand
GTGGCCGGTCGGCTCCAGCTCCCCGCTGGCGGGCTCGATCCGAAAAACGACGATGTTGTCCGACTCCTGGTTGGCGGCCAGCAGGTACGAGCCCGTCGGGTCGATCGAAAAGTTGCGCGGCGTCTTGCCGCCCGTCGGCTGCTGGCCCCTCGACTTCAGGCGGCCCGTGTCCGCATCGACCGAAAAGATCGCGATGCTGTCGTGACCCCGGTTCGATCCATAGACGAACTTGCCGGAGGGGTGTACCTGCACTTCGGCCGTGTAGCTGGCCGGCGTGTAATCTTCTGGCAAAGTCGAGATCGTCTGAGTCGGCTCGAGGACGCCGCGGTCCGCGTCGTAGGCCAGCGCGGTCACGGTCGAAGCCAGCTCATTGATCACGTATGCCCACCGGCCGGACGGGTGGAACGCGAAGTGCCTCGGTCCCGCGCCGTCGGCCACCGACGCCGAGGGCGGGTTGTTGGGGACCAGCTTGGCGCTGGCGGCGTCGAACCTGTACACCAGCACCTTGTCTAGACCCAGGTCGGCGGCAAAGGCGAACTTGTTGGCCGGGTCGAGGTTGATCGAGTGGGCGTGCGGCCCTTCCTGCCGCTGCGGGTTGACGCTCTTGCCTTCGTGCCGGATGGCGCTGGCCGCTTTCGCCAGCCGCCCGTCGGATCCGATCGGCAGCGAGGCCACGCTGCCGCCGCCGTAATTGGCCACCAGCACCGCCTTGCCCGACGCATCGACGACCAGGTGGCACGGCCCGCTCCCTTCGGAAGGCTGCTGGTTGAGCAGCTTCAGGCGGCCCGTCTCAGCTTCGATCGAAAAGGCGCTCACCCCGCCGGTCTTCTTGCCGTCCAGTTCGCTGATCTCGCTGACCGCGTACAGAAAGGGGCGGTTCGGGTGCAGTGCCACGAACGAAGGGTTGCTGGTGGCGGCGGCCAGCTCGGGCGCCGTCAGGCTGCCGTCGGCCAGGTCGAGCCGGCTGGTATAGATGCCTTCGCTCGCACCTCCCGTGTACGTGCCGATATACAGCCGCAGTGTTCCTTCTTTCCCCGCCTTGTTCGCCACGTCTCGCTCCTGGGCATGCGCGCTGAGTGCCGAGCAAAGCACGGCCACGGCCAGCGACGTGCGAAAACCGAGCCGGTAGCGTCGAATCATGGTGCGTTGTAGAACGGAATTCATTCCGTTTCCTCCTGTTTTCGTTTCCTCTGCGTTTGGACTCGTCCGTCTGGTTCCTCTTCCTCCTTCCTCCTTCTGCCTTCTGCCTTCTGCCTTCACCTCTCCCTCCCCACCCCGAACTGGTCGCCGGCCCGAACCGGCCGGCCATCTTCAAAGTCGATCTCGAGCATCTTTTCGCTCTGCACATCCTGGCCGGTCTCATCTTTCAACTGGGCCATGACCTGGCGCGTCTCGCGATTGATGACGTCGCCGGTCGAAGAGTAAACGTACCGCCCGTCGATGCTGAACGTTACCCAGCCAGGCTGGTCGCGCAGGGCCACGCTGCCAACGGGCATGGGCGGCATCCGCGTGGCGTCGAAGATGTGCAATCGGCTGTTGGCCGCGTCGGTCAGCCACAGTTCCCGCTCGTCGGGCGTCAGGCCGATTCCGTGGCTGGGGCAGCCGTGCCGCTTGGTCGGTCCCTTCTCATATCCCTGCACCTCGACCCGGTGCAGCATCCGCCCGCTTTCGATATCGCCGATTTCGAACCCCAGCAGGTCGTTCACGTTCACGTAGCACCGCCGCTGCCGGCCATCGACCGTGAACGGCCGCACGCTGGCGCTGAACGGCCCCACCGACGAGCGGACCGTATGGCTGCCCGTGTCGGCCACGCTCAAGAGCGGCGACTTGAGTCCCGCCAGGTAGGCCCGAGAGCCGTCGAGGCCGTACACCGTATTGTGGGCCGCCGAGTCGGTGACCACCTTGTGGAGCACGTCGCCCGTGGCGGCATCGACCACCAGCCAGTGCGGTCCTTCCAGCGAAGGCAGGTAAATCAGGTCGCCGGCCGGCGCGATGGCCATCCGGTCGCAGCCGCCGTCGTACTTTTTCTCCCAGAGAATCTGTTCGGTCACCAGGTCGAGGCACATCAACTGGGCGATGGTGCTGATATAGATCCGTCCCGTGGCCGCATTGGCGCAAACGCCCTTGACGTTCAGCGGCTTGCCGTCGGGATCGAGGCCGGCGGTGGCGATCCGCTTGACGAAGCGGTGCCCCCGGTCGATATCGAACACCAGCAGCCCATGGCCCCCGTATTCCAGGTAGTTGCGAATGCCGGGCGTGGCCACGTACAACCGCCGCGCCGGTTCGCCCCCGGCCGGTCGAACGCCATCCAGGCCGCCAGCAACCCCATGATCAGCAGCGACGAGCGGAACAAGCGGAGGGTCTTCAATTTTTGGCTCCGTCGGTTGGGCTTCACGAGCCGATGAGCTTGCGTCCTGGCTCAGCGGGTGCCAGCATACCATGCCGGAAGCGCCGTTTCACGCTTGTTCCGGTTCTGTCCCGCCGGTTTGCGACCCGGTAGAATAATCGCCAGCTCGTGAATCCAATGCAGGATGAAGCCGCGTACATCTGCGACTCTTGTGGCGAAGAGATCGTGGTGCCGCTCGACTTATCGGCCGGCTCGAGCCAGGAGTACGTCGAGGACTGCCCGGTTTGCTGCCGGCCCAACATCATCCACGCCGAAGTCGACGAGCAAGGCAACGTCCGCGTCTGGGCCGAGGCGGAACACTGAGCAATATGTTACGACGGGTCGCACTGCTGGCCTGCAAGGAGACCGTGATGAACGCATGCCGTTTTTTCATGTTGACCTGGATGGCTGTTTCCACGCTGGCCGGTTGCAGCGGCGACCGTGACTCCGGCGGCACCGTGAAACGTCCGGGCCAGCCGCCGGTAACCCACGTCGAAGACGACGACCCGAAAATGCTGGCAGCAATCGACCAGGCCCGGGCGACGGCCGATGAGTTCATTCGGGCACTCAACGGCCCGCGGACGTCGCAATCGGACTTCTCGGTAAAGCTCCCCATCAAGGATGGTGAAGAGGTCGAGCACATGTGGATTACGCCCGTCCGGCATTTGAATGGTCGATTCGTCGGAACGATCAACAACGAGCCGGTGTCGGTCAGAACCGTGAAGATGGGCGACGAAGTTCAGGTGGCGAAGGATGAGATTTCCGACTGGATGTACATTGACGACGGGAAGCTGGTTGGCGGCTTTACGCTTCGTGTCCTGCGTGACAACCTACCGGAGAACGAGCGCCGAGAGTTTGACCGCACCGTCCCGTTCACCGTCGACTGAAGCTTAGTCCCGAAGCAGCGCCGTCCTCGAGGAAAACCACCAGGATCACGAAGATGACCAAGACGGACGGACGAAGAGGGAAATCAAGGATTGCGCAGATTTTCGCAGATACGGGAGATGCGCGCGTTGGCAGTTTGTCCATGCGCGCGAAGAGTGCGGGGCAACGAATCCGCCTGCAGACCGGGGCTGCTGCGCGCTCCGAAAAAGGTTCGCTGCTCTCCGTCAGCGGGATGGGCGATCGCGTGCCCCGATCACTGTCGCCACCCTTCGGGGGCTTACGACGGTGTTGGTGGCGCGCTGCCGGGGGCTTACGCCGCCCGGCTATTGACTTTCGCCCCGCTGGGGCTGGGCCGGCTGACGCCGGCACATCGGCCAAATCAGGCTCACTACGGGAAAGGCAACTCGGCCAGATCGTGCTCACTCCTCTTCGTCCCCGTCTTTGCGACTTTGCGCCTTGGCGAGAGAATCTCCCCGCTTGCCTTTGCGAGAGAGTTTCCCCCCGAGAAGACCTGCGGGTGGCGCTACGAGAGCGGATGACCAGCGTCAGTTGCCGGTCGGGCGCCAGGCATCGAGCTTGAAAAAATCGCCGGCCGCGGTGCCCTTAGCTCGCGCACTCCGCCGATTCGGGCTCTTCCGTGCCCAGCCACAGACAGGCTTGCTTGCCGGCCATGCCGACCAGGTCGATCGCCAGCCGCTTATCGCCCATGTCGAGCACCACCCTCGAGCCCGGCTCCAGCTCGTGGGCGATCGCAATCGACTGCCAGGGCGCATCGTAGCATTGACGCATCACCTTGAACTCGGGCTCCGAGTTGGGCCGTTGGATGTCCATCAACCCCGGCGGATCGTCGGTCTTCACGATCAACGCGCCGCTGGTCAGCTCGACTTGGGCATGGTGCGACCCGAAGGCGAACGAGTAGGCTTCTCCCACGTTGACGGACAGCATCGCGATCTCCCGGCAGAAGTGAGCCCAGCGGAAATGAGTCGGTCCGGACCTCCCGGAGCTGCCGACCAGGCGGCTCAACATAAATCTTTCATAAGCATACATCACCCCTCCTTTGCGCGAACGCGCAAAATCAGCCTGCAAAAGTGGTCCTTTCGAGCGACTCAGCGACTTGCGCCATGCCTCCACGATAGTCGCCCGCCGAAGCGGGGCAGTTGAGCCTGGCCGGCAGATGGCAACGACGGTCCCTATGCCCAGCTCGATCTTGGCTGGCTATCGGACCAGCCTGAGCCACGTATCGGTATGGCCATACTGATGAACTATTGAATCGTGATTGAGCCATTTCATGATTTCGTCTTCACCGAAATCGTCGCCGCATTCTTCCCCAAAGCGGTAGTAAATCACGGTTGGCGTCATCACCACGTAGCACTTTTCCAGGATTTCGGCGTTCTCGGAAGCCGCCAGGTCGAGCGACCCAAAAGCGACCAGCTCGTCGAACGTTTGTGCAACGGCAGAGAATTCGCGGAGTATCGCGTCGATACGGCGATCGTGCGGGGTGAAGTAGAGCACCGCTGCGACGGGTTCCCGTCGAATGAAGGCTTCGATGCTCTCGGAGTTGAGTTCGACGACTCGCATTGAGCCCTCTGCTTTTCGCCAAAGCTGCCGCCGCCGCCAGCTTGACCTGGGTGCCGCTCAGGCACGATGTCGCCGCGGGCCGTCAGCCTGGCCAGATCCGCAAGGCCCGGTGGTACCCGGCCGCTTCCGCAGCGCGCTTGGGCCGGACGTTTCCATGCCGGCTATTTTCCGGTTCGTCGGAAAGCGTTGCAAGCGTCCCGGCGCTCGGTGCCGGAGCGGCGAAAGGCGTGCATGACCAGCCCCGGACGGGGCGAAAGTCAATAGCCGGGCGGCGTAAGCCCCCGGCAGCGCGCCACCGACCGCGTCGTAAGCCCTCGAAGGGGGCGACAGTCAGCCTGCTTCAGTGCCCCCGCCGTGGTGCCGTGAGCCGCGGCCATATCCGTTCGTGGCGAGTGCTCTAGCGGTAAACTCGACAATTCGGCAAGGCCCGTCGCAGCTTGTTGCAACCATCGTTCGAGACCCGTGTATCTTGCAGCAACAGCTTTTGCAACCTCGTCAGCCCGGCCAGGTGCGCCAGGCCGGCGTCGCTGACTTGCGTGCGATTAAGGCAAAGCTCTTTCAGGTTCGTGAGCCTGCTCAAATGGGCGGCGCCAGCGTCCGTCACTTGTCCGCGGTCCAAGGAGAGCCATTGGAGGCTCGTCAGCCCACTCAGATGGGCCATGCCAGCGTCGGTAACCTGCGCGTCGCCTAACGACAGGAACTGCAGCCTCGTCAGCCCGGCCAGGTGCGCAAGGCCAGCGTCGGTGACCTCCGTACGGTGAAGCTCTAGCGATTCGAGGCAGGTCAGCCCTTGCAGGTGCGCGAGTCCAGCGTCCGTGACCTGCGTGCCGCCCAGTCCGCCCAGTTCCAGCCGTTGCAGACTCGTCAATCCCGCCAGGTGCGCGAGGCCGGCATCGGTCATGTCCAGTGCCCGGACGTGGACCACGTGGGCAACGTAGTCCACGCCCAGCATTCGATACAGCCAGTCGGGGCTTGGCCCATGACTTGGTGTCACGCGCTCAAAGTCATACCGTACTGTTCCATGCAACTCGCGTATTGCCGCCACCGCCCGCCGCTGCCGCTCGGCGCGATGCGTCACCACCCCCAGCCCCACTCCCACGATGGTGACCACGGCCAGCAGCGTCGAAAGGTTGTACTGCCGCCAGCTCCACCGCCGCTTCCGCGGCTTGCTTAGCTCAGGCGTGCCCATGACGGACATTGTCGTGTCGGGGGCAGGTGCCTGCAAACCCTCTTTGCTGGCCCCTCTTGCCATCTGCTAACATGGACCCACCGCCCGCGCGAGGCCCGCTCGTTAGAGTCCTCACTTGGCCAGCGCGGCGTCGCGAGAAAAAGGCGGCGGTTGCACAACCGGGCGACCGTGGCGCCGAACAGGCGCCTGTCGGCAACAACAGCGGCGCCGCGAATCTGGACTGTCAGGAGGAAGGAGCCGAGGCGTGGACAAACGGATCAGTAGAGCAGCTCTTCACAAGGCGCTCGTCAGAGCCGCCCAAGCAAGGTCGGCGATCACATTGTCGTCGATGATTCTTATTCTGATTCTGCTCGCTATTGTCGTCGAGAGCGTGGCTCCTGGAGCGGCCCAAAACGCGGCGGCAGGATGGCTTGTGGCGATAGCGTTTTTCGGGATACCGTTCCTTGTTAGTTGGGTGGTAACTGCAAAGCTATGCCGGAAAATGGTACTCTGCCCCCATTGTGCAAACAGTCTTTGGACATGCGGGACGGGAAACTTCAAACCACGCCGCATGAAGGTCAGGGCCGACGTCGACGGTTGTCCGCACTGCGGCGCGGTAATCGAGTAAGCTTCGACCATGCGCATCGTCTCCCTCGTGCCCGCCGCTACCGAGATCGTGGCAGTCCTGGGTCAACTGGATCGTCTTGTGGGCGTCTCGCACGAGTGCGATTACCCGCCCGAGGCGGGCGCCAGGCCACGGGTGACCATCTGCCCGATTCATGAAGCAGGACTGATTCATGAAACAGGACTGGCGAGTGCCCAAGTAGATCGCTGGGTGCGGGAGACGCTGGCCTCGACGGGCACGCTCTACACGATGGACGAGCCTCTTCTGCGCCGCCTGCGGCCGGACGTTATTCTGACCCAGCGATTATGCGACGTTTGCGCGGTCGGTTTTGGCTCGGTGACGGCGCTGGCAGCCACCTTGCCGGGCCCTCCCCAGGTCGTGAGCCTCGAGCCTTCCTGCCTGGCCGACGTTTTCGACAATATCCGCCACGTCGCACGCGTGCTTGAGGTGCCGGACCGCGGAGATGCCGCCCTCTTAGCGCTTGCCGAACGGGTGGCGGCGGTCCAAGCCCGCCTGTCGAGCGTCTCCCATCGCCCCACATGCCTTCTGATGGAGTGGATCGATCCCCCTTTTTCGAGCGGCCATTGGGGGCCGGAGCTGATCGAGCTCGCCGGGGGGACGGAACCGCTGGGGCTCGAGGGGAAGCCGTCCACCCGGATTGCGTGGCAGAATGTTCTCAAGGCTCGGCCGGACGTCATCGTGCTGGCCTGTTGCGGCTACCGGCCGCACAGAACGCTCGACGACTTGCACATTCTGCAACAGTATCCCGGCTGGGGCGATCTGCCGGCAGTCCGGAGTGGCCGGGTCTACGTGGCGGACGGAAGTGCCTACTTCAACCGGCCGGGGCCGCGCCTCGTGGACAGCCTGGAGATCCTGGCGGAGCTGATCCACCCCGCTCTCTTCGCCGGCGTTTTTCCCAACCGCGGCGTCCTGTGCGTGCCAACGGCATGATTGCGGCGCATCAATTCCGTACGCCATCGGGAGAGAAATCGACCGGCAGCCGGCCTGGGAATATGCGAGCCAACTCCCCCGTTGCTTGAGCCCACAGTTTCACTGGTCCCTCGTTCGACGAGCTCGCCAGGTACCGCGTCGGGCTGCGCCGGTTCGCTTCGGCGGGGCGCCCCCACGACGATCCCAGGCCGATGATTGCTATTATTATTACTAAAAGCCTCCGTCCAGGCCACTTGGACTGGGCGGAGGCTTCAGTTTGCCGGGCAGGTTTAGGTGAATGGCCTTTCAACAAAGAAGGGACATCGCCTGCCCGGCACCCGTCAGTATACCGCGAGTCGAGCGCCGAGTCGAACCCTCGGCCGCACCGCTCGCTTCAGGCCGATCCTCGGCCTCGGCCGAGCCGAGACTGGCGATGGACCGAGGGACGGAACCGGCTTTCGACCAGCTCAAATAGGTCCTGGTTAACTCCCCCATCATCCCCCCGGTTCTTAGGGCGAAGCCGGCCCCGGTTGGCGTGCCGGCGGCCGCTCGTCGGACGGCAGCCACCGCAACCACCTTGAGCGACGGGATGAGTCATGGACAGAAATGTAACGGTTTTCCTCGTCGGAACCGGTGTCTCCTTGCTGGTATCGATCGTCGTGGTTGTTTTCCTGCGACGACGCTTGCGAGGCGTTCTGGCGGACCTGTGCGGTACGCCGGAGCGCGGAGATTTCTGGACCGATTTTTCGACGGTGCTTTTCGTCCTCGTGCCCCTTGTTCTCGCACTATTCAGCCGGCCCAGCGGCGAAGGAGATGCAGCGCTTCTCTTCGGGGTGACTGCTCACCTGAGGTGGGCGCTGATGGGCTTACTGGGCACTTTGTGCACCGTGGGCATGATGATCGCGTGGTTCGTGCGGCCGACAACGTAGCGACGTGGCGCGGCTGGCCGCCGAGCCGGGGTCGGGCGAACCTGCCCGCCTGAACGACCGCCCCGGCGCCACCCAAGCCCCTCGTGCTCGACGCCAGGCGAGAGTTATGCCGGAGGGTCATCGCCGCCGCGCCGGCCCAGCCCTAACAGCGCGAGCGACCACAGCACGAACGCGGTAACGCTATTCGGGTTGGCCAGCAGCCAGGCAACCGCCGCTGCCATGGCCATCGCGACGAAAAGCCACCAGAGCGGGAATTGAAACCTTTCAGCCATCGGTTTTGCCACTTCGCTTCAGGCACCACTGAAACGCTGCAGACAATACGCCCAGGAGTAGCGCGACCCCCCAGAAAAACAGCACGGATAAACGGTACGTGTTGATTTCCTCCAGCGCTACCACAGCCGTCAGTGCCAGCAGCATCCCAATACTGAACTGCAAACGCCTCGGCTTACCCATTGCCCTTGCCTCCCGAACCACCACCGCGAACCAACAGCCAGCGGAAAGCGACGCAAAGAAGACCGACAGGGAGCATGAGCCCCCAAAGCACTCTGATTATCGTCCGCACACTGTCCTGGCCGAAAGACAGCACCCACTCTTGCTCGCGGGCAATCGCAATGTCATAAGCGTCCGACGCCCACCAGAACGTCGGAAATGCGACACTGATAAAGAACGAAGTGGCAAGCGTTCCCAGAAAGAATGCCCGTCCATATCCGTCGGTCGACCAACTTCCCACCAGCGATAAACCAAAGAATCCCGGGACCAGCGCAAGTAAGACAAATGCTTTGAATGCCGACGCCTCGCCTGCGGTCGCCCAAAGTACAACTGCGACCAACGCGGTTAATGCCAGCAGCGCCAGGATACTGAACTGCAATCGCTGTCTGGCCATGCCGCACCCTACGCAGCCAAGCTTCTCCTGCCACCCTGGACCCGCGGGGCCGGCCCCCAGCTTCGGCCCTTGGTCATCGCAGCACGCCGTCGTGCGCGACTCGACTACGTTGCGAGACCGGCACCCATCATATCACGCCGCGCCCACCGCTTCACGCGGCCGCACGATACGCGACCGCGGCGGGTCCGGCGGCTCGGAAAACTCGCGGAACGCAAGGCTTTCCACTCCACAACCCGCCAAAGAAAGAAAAGACTCGCCGACAGGGCCTGTCAACGAGTCTTGGTCAGTGGAGCGGAAGGGAGTCGAACCCTCGACCTCTGCATTGCGAACGCAGCGCTCTCCCAACTGAGCTACCGCCCCTTGCCAGGCCGATGAGCACTCACCGGCCGGCAGGATAACACATTTTAGAACCGCTCCCGAAGCTTGTCAAAAGGGTTGGCTTGTAGTGACCCGCATTCATGCGGTCGGCAACTCGTACCTCCTAGCGGCTTCCTCTCGCCGCCTTCCCAGTCAATCCCGATAAGCCAGCAAAGCCATCCTGTTTTTTTCCTGCACAGCTAATTGCCGACAGACTGCTCCTTCCGAGGCAGAGACCCAGAGACCGCATGAATGCGGATCACTACGAACGATCCTACGATCCGGACAGTCCCAGGTTCCGCTGATACGCCGAGCGCTGTCCGGCCAGGCCCAGCTCTTCAGTGATCTTTCGCCACTCGGCGGCCGCCTCGTCGAGCGCCGCCTGGCTGGCCGACTCACCCTGGACGCAGCGGCGCACCGCCCGGTCGAGAGCGGCCAGGTAACGGTCCCGACCCGGCATGCGCGGCGAGTCGACCCCAACGTGCTCGTCCAGCGACCGCTGGACCACCTCGCCATACAGGGCCGCCGCCTCCGGATCGACCTCGGTGCCGACCCACCTGTGCGCCTCGGCCAAGTGCGACTGGCGAAACAATGTCGTGTGACGGCTCGCCGACGACACGCCAGCGCTCAACCTGGGATCCGACAGCCAGGCCAACAGCCGAAAGGCGGCTTCGGCGTGCGGCGATTTCTTGCTCACCGAGCCCAACCGGCCGTCGATGCCCAATAGCGGCACATACGGCTGCTCCTGCCGCCGCCGCTCTTGCCACCGCCGCGACTCCAGGCCGTACACGTCGATCGAGCCCGGCAACTCGACAAAGCCGATCTCGATTGAACCAGCCACTGGGCCGCCGCTCGCGGCCGATGGCGGCGCCGCGGCCCGCCCGGCTGGCGCCGATCCGGCTGGCGGCCAGGTGATCGCCAGCCCGCACTCGCCTTGCGAAAAGGCGGCCCACACGTCCGCCGGCCCCAGGTCGAGCTGACGGGGCGAGCCATGGCGATACGCGGCCGCCAGCTCGTCCAGCGCCCTGACAAAGGGAGGACCCGCGATCAGAGGCTCCATCGTCTCGATATCGAACCAGGTCGAAACCTGGTCGCGATGCCTGGCATACGGGGCCGCACGGGCCAACAGCGCCAGGCCGGCCCAACCTTCGGCCAGCGGCTCCAGCGCGCCGGCCCAGCGCAGTTGCTCGCCCTCGCCGACATCCGGCTGATCTTGACCGGCGTGTTCTTGACTGGCCTCATTTTCACTGGCCGTGGCCGCCCCCTGTTTGGCCAGCAGCTCGGCCAACTGCTGGTATTCCTTCCAGGTGCGAGGCGGTTGGCGGCCGATCCGGCGGAGCAAGTCTGCCCGGTACGCGCAAACCAGCACGGGCGAACCGAACGGGACCGCGTAAGGGACAGCCCCCCAGACGGCATCGCGGTTCTTGGGAGACTCGAAAATGTCGGGCCAGTCCAGCGACGGATCCTGCGGCAGAGTATCGTCCAGCGGCGCAAGCCAATCGCGCTCGGCCAGCGGCCCCAGGTCGCGCACCGGATAGATCAGGCAATCGGCGTCCAACGGGCCGGCAGCCAGGAGCTCCTGCTCGGAGGTCTCGGCAACTTCCAGCTCGGCCCCCGAGCTGCCTTGCCACTGGCCCCGCAGCAGGCGCAGCGCCTCGGCCATCTCGGCGTCGTCGACGACCAGCAGCTTGAGCTTGATGCCAGCCAGCGGCGGCTGGGCGCCCTTCACGGCGGGCTGATTCGACTTGTCCTCGCCGCGAAAACAGCCGCCCGCCAACAGCAGGCAGACCGCCGCCAGCGCGCCGCGCCAAAACGCCGCGCAGCTTGGATCGAGATCCGTGTCCGAGCAACCTTCCACAATCAGGCTCGCTTGTTTCATTGATTCAGGCCCACTCATCGTCGGCCGGAGCAAGGCATCCTAGACGGCGTTGGCGGATCGCGTCAAACGCGTGTATCGAGTGCCGGATGGCGGCGACCAGTTTGTCTGTCTTCTCCCGTTCATCCTTCCCCTTGTCCCCTTGTCGCCTTGTCGCCTTGTTGCCTTGTCCTCCTCTCCACCCCCGCCCGTTGCTTGGGAACAAGTGTCCGGGGTACAATCCCGCCTTCCATACGTTGGCGGGCGGGCAAAGGTGCGGCCAGCGGCGGCAAAACCAGGCGAGTGCCGGACTGACGGACAACCATGAGCGCGTTTCTAGGCATCGACGTCGGCACCTCGGGAACCAAGACGCTGGCCATCGACGAGCAGGGCAGAATCCTGGCCGAGGCCATGGAGACGTATCCCTGCTACCAGCCGCGGCCCCTCTGGAGCGAGCAGGACCCGCACGATTGGTGGCGGGCCACCGTGGCCACCGTGCGGGCCGTCGTCAAAAAAGCCCGCTTGAAGCCGGCCGACGTCAAGTCGATCGGCCTTTCAGGACAGATGCACGGCTCGGTCTTTCTCGACAAGCAAGGCCAGGTGATCCGGCCCGCGCTGCTCTGGAACGACCAGCGGACCGCGGCCGAGTGCGACGAGATCGAGCGCCGCGCCGGCGGCCGCGGCAAGCTGATCAAGATGGTCGCCAACCCGGCCCTGACCGGCTTCACTGCCCCCAAGATCCTCTGGCTGCGCAATCACGAGCCGCGCAACTTCGACAAGCTGGCCAAGGTGCTGCTGCCCAAGGACGAAATCCGCCGCCGCCTCACCGGCGAACATGCCACCGAGGTCAGCGACGCCAGCGGCATGCTGCTGTTGGACGTGGCCCGCCGGACCTGGTCCAAGCCGCTCTTGTCGCGCCTCCAGCTTGACATCGACCTGTTGGCCGACTGCCACGAGTCGCGGGAGGTGACCGGGCAGCTCATGCCGCAGGTTGCCAAGCAGCTCGGCCTTTCGACCGATTGCGTGGTCGTGGGGGGCGCGGGCGACTGCGCGGCCGGGGCCCTCGGCAACGGCATCGTCAATCCGGGCGTGCTGTCGACGTCGATCGGCACCTCCGGCGTGATGTTCGTCTACAGCGACACGGTCAAGATCGACCCCCTTGGGCGGGTACACACCTTCTGCCACGCGGTCGACGGCAAGTGGCACATCATGGGCGTGAACCTCTCGGCCGGCGGATCGCTGCAGTGGTTTCGCAACCAGCTTTGCCAGGCCGACGCCGCCCAGGCCCGCAAGACCGGCAAGGAGCCGTACGATATCCTGACCAACGAGGCCGAGGCCGTGCCGGCGGGCAGCGAGGGGTTGTTCTTTCTCCCCTACTTGTCGGGCGAACGCACTCCGCACGCCGATCCGGACGCCCGCGGCGCGTTTGTCGGGCTCACGCTGGTCCACGGCCGAGGGCACATGGCGCGGGCCATCATGGAAGGGGTGACCTACTCGATGCTCGACAGCCTCCAGATCATCCGCGAGCTCGAGGTGCCGGTCAAGCAGATCCGGGCCTCCGGCGGCGGCTCGCGCAGCCGGCTCTGGCGGCAGATCCAGGCCGACGTGTTCGGACAGAAAGTGGTCACGCTCAACAGCGAGGAGGGGCCGGCCTACGGCGTCGCCTTGCTGGCTGCCGTGGGGGCCGGCGCGTATCGCGACATTTCCGAAGCGTGCCGGGCCACGATCCGCGTGGTCAAGGAGACTGCTCCCAACCGCCAGGCGCAAAAGGTTTACCAGCGGGCGTTTCCCGAATATCAGCAGCTCTACCGTTCGCTCAAGGACGATTTCAAGCGGATCGCCGCTCTCGCGAAAGGTTAATCCACCTGCCCATGAATGCCGTCTATCTGACCGAGTCCGACGTCGACCATCTGCTCGACATGCCGACGGCGATCGAGGCGGTGGAGGAGGCCTTTGCGCAATTGGCAAGCGGCGACGCGGTGAACGTGCCCCGGCAGCGGGCGGCAGCGCCGCGGATCGTGCTGCACACGATGAGCGCCGCCGCGCCGTATCTGGGTCTGGCCGGCTGGAAGTGCTACACCACCACCGCCGGCGGCGCCAAGTTCCTGATCGGACTCTACGAGACCGATTCCGGCAAGCTGGTGGCGCTGGTCGAGGCCGACCGGCTCGGCCAGTTCCGCACCGGCGCCGCCACCGCCGTGGCCGCCGAGTGGATGGCCCTGCCGGAGATTTCGGAGGTGGGCATCTTCGGCTCCGGCAAGCAGGCCCGCGCGCAGCTTGCCGCCATTGCCGCCGTGCGGCCCATCAAGCAGGCCTTCATCTACAGCCGCGATCAAGAGCGGCGCTGGAGTTTTGCCTCGCGGATGTCGGCCGAGTTGAACATCGAGGTGGCGCCGGTCGACAGGCCCCAGGAGGCCGCCGAGGAGCTGCCCATCGTGATCACGGCCACCAGCAGCCGCGAGCCGGTCTTCGACGGCAACTGGCTGGACGAAGGGACGATGGTGGCGGCCATCGGCTCGAACTGGCCGAACCGGGCGGAGATCGATGCCACGGTGGTGCGGCGGGCCGACAACATCGTCTGCGACAGCATCGAGGCTTGCCGTCACGAGGCGGGCGACTTTGTCGACGCCTTGGAGAAGGGCATCTTCGACTGGTCGCGAGCCGCCGAGCTGGCCGACGTGGTGGCCGGCCGCGCGGTCGGCCGCAGCCGCCCCGAGAGCATCACCCTTTTCAAGAGCGTCGGCCTGGCGATACAGGACGTGGCCGCCGCCGAGGTGGCCACG
>JBBDNX010000589.1:0-14383 GCA_040877345.1 Pirellulales bacterium | reverse complement strand
CGCATTGATGAGCGAGAGCGTCCCCCAACCGACAAAGAAGCCAGCCTGGTCCTGCATGTGCGGAGTCCCCACGTCAACTTGCCCCAGAAGCATTCGAACCCGGCCATCCGATCTTGGATGGCGAATTGTATTGCACCCGGACCTGATTTGATAGCACGCGGTAGGCGGTCCATTCCGCCAGAACTCTGGCGAGTTCTGCTACCTCGCGCTACGGCTAGCCGCCAGGCGGGCCGCGGGCGTACAATGACGGGTTGATCCGAACAGCGCCGCGGCCGACCTGCTCTGTGTTTCGCCGGCCCGGCTCTGCGGCTGTCAAAACTTTGTTGCCCATCCATGTCCAGCGCAATCACACCATCGAGCATTTTGTCGCTGCCGGTCATCACGCGGCCGGGGCCCGATGACGCGCGCGCGGGCAGCCGGCCGGACCACGCGGTTGCGCCGCTGCCGATGTCCCAAGAGGAGATGCGCGAGCGAGGCTGGGAGGAGGCGGACGTGGTGTTCGTCACGGGCGACGCCTACGTCGATCATCCGAGCTTTGCCATGGCCCTGTTGGGCCGGCTGCTGGAAGCGGCCGGCTTCCGCGTGGCCATCCTGAGCCAGCCCGACTGGAAGTCGTGCGACGCCTGGCGGGCGTTCGGCAGGCCGAAGCTGTTCTTCGCGGTCAGCGCCGGCAACATGGATTCGATGATCAACCATTACACGGCCAACCGCAAGGTCCGCAACGACGACGCCTACAGCCCCGGCGGCAAGATCGGCCGCCGCCCGGACCGGGCCACGCTGGCCTATTGCCAGCGGGCGCGCGAGGCCTACAAGGGCGTGCCCGTCATCGCGGGCGGCGTCGAGGCCAGCCTGCGGCGGCTGGCCCACTACGACTATTGGAGCGACAAGGTCCGCCGCTCGATCCTGCTGGATTGTAAGGCCGACCTGCTGGTCTACGGCATGGGCGAGCGGGCCATCGTCGAGATCGCCCGTCGGCTGGCAGCCGGGCAAAGCGTGCGCGAGCTGCGCGACATGCGGGGAGTGGCCTACCGTCTGGGCGCCAGCGAGACTCCGCCGGAGGAAAACACAATCCGCCTGCCGAGCTACGAACAAGTCAGCTCGGACAAGTGGGCCTTCGCCGAGATGACGCGCATCGCCCACAACGAGACCAACCCGCACAACGCCAAGCGGCTGGCCCAGTACCACGACCGCGAGGCCGTGGTGGCCAACCCTCCGGCGCTGCCCTTGTCCGAGGCGGAGATGGACCGGGTGTACGGCTGCGCGTTCACGCGCCGGCCGCACCCCAGCTACGGCAAGCAGCGGATCCCCGCATACGAGGTGGTGAAGGACTCGGTGCAGATCATGCGGGGCTGCTTCGGCGGCTGCACGTTCTGCTCGATCACCGCCCACGAGGGACGCATCATCCAGAGCCGCAGCCGCGAGTCGGTGCTGGCCGAGATCCGGCAAGTAGCGGCCCAGCCGGACTTTTCCGGCGTGATCAGCGACATCGGCGGCCCCACGGCCAACATGTACCAGATGCGCTGCAGCCGGCCGGAGGTCGAGGCCAAGTGCCGGCGTCTGAGCTGCGTCCACCCCACGATCTGCAAGCTGCTGGGCACCGACCACGGCCCGCTGGTGCAGTTGATGCGCGAGGCGCGCGAGGAGCCGGGCGTAAAAAAAGTGCTGGTCGCCTCCGGCATCCGCATGGACCTGGCCCGCCGCAGCCCCGAATACATGCGCGAACTGGCCACGCACCACGTGGGCGGGCACCTGAAGGTCGCTCCGGAGCACGTCGATCCGCAGGTGCTGGCGGCCATGAAAAAGCCGGCCAACGACGACTTCATCGGCTTCGACCAGGAATTCAAGCAGGCCTCGCAGGCGGCGGGCAAGAAGCAGTACCTCGTGCCCTACTTCATCGCCAGCCATCCGGCCAGCACGCTGGACGCCATGATCGAGCTGGCCTTGTTCCTCAAGCGGAACCACTACCGGCCCGACCAGGTGCAAGATTTCATTCCCAGCCCGTACGACATCGCGGCCTGCATGTATCACACGGGTCTCGACCCCTTTACGCGCAAGCCGGTGTACATCGCCAAGCACTTGAACGACCGCAAGCTGCAGCGGGCGCTAATGCAGTTTTTCAAGCCGGAGAACTATTTCGAGGTCCGCCGGGCGCTGGAGCAGGCGGGCCGGCAGGACCTGATCGGCAGCGGCTGCGATTGCCTGATCGGCGACGCGCCGCCCAAGGAGGCGCTCGACCGCCGCCGCCGCAGGGCCAACGAGCAACTGGCCGACCAGCGCGAGGGGGACCATATCCGCTCGCGCCCCTCCGGGGGTTATCGACCCCATCGCGCCAGCGCCCGCCGCCGGCCACGGGAATGAGGCAGCCACGCCGTCATTCGGCAAGCGTACCGGCTCGCCCGATCTCGGCTTGGCCCGCAAGTTCAGCTCCACAATGGCGGCAGGAGCGCTCGCGCAGGCTGGGCCAGCCGTCGCCCGGGTCCATGAAATCGTGATCGTCATGGTCGCAGCGCGCAGGTGCGAAAGCCGGCCCAGACGTCCCGCCGGTCCGGAAGGTAGAAGTTGCGCCAGGTGTTGCGCAGCAGCCGCGACCGGGTCGCCCAGCAGCCGCCGCGCAGCACCTTGTGCGTGCCGAACCAGGGGGCCGAGTACTCCTGGTACGGGTCGGCGACGAAACCGGGGTAGGGAAGGAAGTCGCTGGCGGTCCACTCCCAGACGTTGCCGATCATCTGCCGGCAGCCGAACGCACTGTCTCCGGCCGGCCGGCCGCCGACGTCCAGGCAACCCAGCGCGGTGCCATCGAGGTTCGCGTGCCGGCGCGTCGGCGGTGCGTCGCCCCACGGGAAGCGACGCTTGTGCTCGGCGCGTCCGCGGCCCAGCGTGTCCGGATCTGCCGCGGCCGCGGCCTCCCACTCGGCTTCGGTGGGCAGCCGCCGTCCCGCCCAGCGGCAGTAGGCGTCGGCCTCGTACCAGTTGACGTGTAGGACCGGCCGGTGCGGCTCCAGTGGAACCCAGCGATCAAAGTCACGGCGCAGCCACCGACCGCCAACTGCACGCTGCCAGTAGACCGGGTGCCGCGCCCCGGCCTGCTCGCGCCAGCGCCAGCCGTCGGCGCTCCAGAACCGATGCTGGAGGTAGCCGCCGTCCTCGACGAAGGGGGCATACTCCGCCTGCGTGACCGGGGCGCGCGCCATGGCAAAGGGCGCCAACAAGGCCGGGTGTGCCCACTTCTCGTTGTCAAACACCAACGACCCGTCCGGCGTGGCCCCGAGCCAGAAGGTGCCGCCCGGTATCTCTGCGTCCCCGCCCAGCGGCCCGCCTTCCGAAGGGGTCGCGCCTTCGCACCCGGTCAACCGTGGCGCTGCGTAGCCCAGCGTCTGCCGTGTGTAGGTGAACGCCTCGGCGTGCATGTCCTCGTGAAACACCGACAGGAGCGTGAAGTACGTGTCGGCTTCGCGCGGCTCGCCCCGGCCCAATCGCTCCACGACGCGGTCGCACACTTCATCCAGGTACCGGAGTGTCCCTTCCCGCGAAGGCAAGGGAAGGTCCCAGCGGGAGTCGTGCCCAACGGCGGCGGAGTCGTACAGCGCGTCGGCGTCCGGCCGGCTCGCCGCCTCGCTTCCGGCATGGCGCAGCACCCACTTCTCCTGGAACCACGCCACGTGCCCGATCTCCCAGAGCAAGGGATTCACCATCGGCAATCGGGGGCCGAGCAACTGGTCGTCGGTGAGGTCTGCGATCAGTTCGCAAGTCCGCTGCCTGGCCTCGCGCACCCATTCCACGAGTCGTAGACCAGTGATCACGGGAGCCCTCAGTCTGCTTGACTGATTCCGCTACGGCCTGGCACCAGCGCCAGGATTGACCGCGGCACGCCAGCGGCCTCCGAGAATACCGGAATCGGCCAGATCCGACAACCAGCGGCGATTGCACACCTTCGGATGCGGGTGGTGCGCCCGTCGGATATACTGACCTTTATGCCGATAGCCTACGACATCGCGGCCTGCATGTATTATGTTCACGCGCGATCAATATGAGCTGCTCGACTTTGGCGAAGGCCGCAAGCTGGAGCGGTTTGGGCGCTATTTGCTCGACCGGCCAAGCCCGGCCGCCGAGGGTGTTGCCAAGGCGGATCCCCCGCTATGGAGGAAGGCCGACGCACGCTACGAGGGCAGCTCGCACGATCGGGGCGCTTGGCACGCATCGACGGGTTTCGACATGCCCTGGGTCGTCTCGGCGGGCCATCTGAAGTTCGAGCTCAAGCTGACCGATGCGGGCCATCTCGGCCTGTTTCCAGAGCAGGCCGAGAGCTGGCAGTGGATCGAAAGCCGGCTGCGGCTGGCGTCCCGCCCCGTCAAGTTGTTGAACCTGTTCGGATACACGGGCGGCAGCACGCTGGCGGCTGCCTCGCGCGAGGCCGAGGTGGCCCACGTCGACGCGGCCCGCGGCGTAGTCGGTTGGGCCCGACGCAACGCGCGGCTGTCGGGCTTGGAAGCCGCGCCGATCCGCTGGATCGTCGAGGACGCGCTTACGTTCGTGCGGCGGGAGTTGAAGCGGGGCAGCGGCTACGATGCGATCGTGCTCGACCCGCCCAGCTACGGTCACGGCCCGCACGGCGAGCTGTGGAAGCTCGACCAGCATCTGCCCGAGCTATTGGCCGGTTGCGCCGAATTGACCGCCGGCCGGCGGCAGTTCATCCTGCTCACCAGCCACACCAGCGGCTACGATTCCCGGCGGCTGCGCGAGATGTTCTCGGCGGCTGTGGCCGGTTGCCAGCTCGAAGCAGGTGCCATGACCATCCGCTCCGCCCGCGGCCGCAACTTGCACGCCGGAGCCATGGTCCGCTGCTGTTCGTAGTGACCGCATTCATGCGGTCCGTTCTGACCACTATTCACTGACCACCGACCACTGTCCCGGGGCACGCTGACGCTTTGCCCCAGCCACCCGGCGCCAGATGCCCACTTCTTATTCCTCCTTTCTCCTTCCTCCTTCCTCCTTCCCGCTCCGCTCCCGCTGCCGCAAGGCTTCATAAAACAGCACGGCCGCGGCCACCGAGATATTCAGGCTGTCGGCAGTGCCTTTCATGGGCAGCTTGATGGCCGTCACGTCGGGTCCGGCCCAGGCGTCGGACAAGCCTGCCGCTTCGCCTCCCAGCACGAAGGCGGTGGGGCCGCGATAGCTCGGCTCGGTGTACTCGGCGCTTGCGTCCGGACGGGCCGCATGAATCGCCAGATGCTGGTTGCGGAGCCAGGCGAGAGTCTCGGCGGCCGGGGCCGTGCAGACTTGCAGCGTAAAAACGGTACCCAGGCTGGCGCGAATGGCGTTGGGATTGTACAAGTCGGTTCCCGCCCCGGTCGCCACGAGCGCCGCTACTCCGGCCGCGTCGGCGCTGCGCAGGACCGCTCCCAGGTTGCCCGGCTTTTCGATTCCTTCGAGCACGGCTACCAAAGGATTCTCCGGCAGCACGATGTCCGCCAGCTTTCGCCGCGGCTCGGACGCCACGCCCAGGACGCCTTCGGCCCGTTCGCCGAACGCCAGCTTCACGAACACCTCGGGGCTGACTTCCAGCAGGTTGATCCCGCGCGTTTCGAGTTCGCCCAGAACCGCGCTCGCCCGCTCAGTGCGGCACAAAGGACGGCAGAAGAAGACCTCAACCAGGTCGATGCCGGCCTGCAAAGCAAGCGACAGTTCGCGGGTACCGTCGATGAGGATCCGGCCCTGCTTCTGCCGCTCGCGCCTGTCGCGCAGCTTGGCCGCGTTTTTGACGCGAGGGTTGTGCAGGCTCGTGATGGTCAGGGCCGCCATGGCGGAGAATCACGGGAAAAAGCAACAGACCCTGCAACAGACCCCATGAATGGGGTCACTACGAACACGAGACCCCATGAATGGGGTCACTACAAACCTCGTCACGGCTGCTGGACGCGGGCGGCCACAAGCGTGTTGTGCAAGAGCATGGTCACGGTCAGCGGGCCGACGCCGCCGGGCACGGGCGTGATCATGCCGGCCACTTCGCGGACGCTCTCGAAATCGACGTCGCCCACCAGCCCTTCGGGCGTTCGGTTCATCCCCACGTCGATCACGGCGGCGCCGGGCTGGACCATCTCGGCCGTGACAAACCGCGGCCGGCCGATGGCAACCACCAGGATGTCGGCCAGCCGCGTCAACCGACCCACGTCGGGCGTGCGGCTGTGGCACACCGTGACCGTGGCGTCGGTGCCACGCTGCAAAAGCAGGTTGGCCAGCGGCTTGCCGACTATGTCGCTGCGGCCCAGGATCACCACGTGGCGTCCGGCAATCGGGACGCTCCGCCGCTTGAGCAACTCAACGATGCCGTGCGGCGTGCAGGGTACAAACCGCGGCCGCCCTTGGACGAGCAGTCCCACGTTCTCGGGATGAAATGCATCGACGTCCTTCAGCGGGTTGACCGCCTGCAGCACCCGCGCTGGATCGAGGCCGGAGGGGAGCGGCAACTGCACCAGGATCCCGTGTACGTCAGGGTCTTTGTTCAGCTTGTGAACGAGCGCCAACATCTCCTCGATCGAGACGCCGGCCGGCAGACGGTGCAGGTGGCCGTCGATGCCCGCGCGCTCGCAGGCCTGCCGCTTGTTGCGGACATACACTTCGCTAGCCGCGTTGTCGCCGATCAGAACCACGTCCAACCGGGGAAAAACGCTGTTGTTCTCGATGAACTCAGCCACCTCGACGGCCAGGTCGGCCTGCATCTGGTGGGCCAGTTCTTTGCCGTCCAAAATGGTCGCCGTCACAAGCCGCACCTTTCACGGGCCAGCCTTCACGCACAATGAGGCCGCATTCTAGCGGCTGCGGGATGAGTCCGCACCGCGGCGGGCTAACTATCCCCAAAATGGGGGTCAAACCCGGCTGACTGGCAGGCCATTCTGAGGTATGCTGTTGACTATCGGGGCTGAATGACGACAATGATAGTAATAATTGTGACCATTGCCGGACCCAGCCGCCCGGTGATCGTCTAATCAACCTCCAAGACGGAAATCTCCCCAACACTGAGAAATGTCCGACGACCAGAAGCTCAGCCCGGTTGAAGGCTTCAAACATCAGAGCAACTATCTGCGGGGCGAGATCGGCGCCGCGCTCGGCGACGGCAACGACTTTTTCGGCAAGAGCAGCATTCAACTGCTCAAGCACCACGGCACGTACCAGCAGGACGACCGCGATGCCCGGGCCAGCCGCACGGGCGGCAAGTCGGAGAAGGCCTACGCCTTCATGGTCCGCACCCGCGTGCCGGGTGGCAAGCTGACCAGCGAGCAGTTGCTGGCCGAGCTGGATCTGTGCGACGAAGTCGGCAACACCACGCTGCGGATCACCTCGCGGCAGGGATTGCAGTTGCACGGCGTGCTGAAGGAGAACCTGCAGGCCACCATTCGCCGCATCAACCAGGTGCAGCTCACGACGCTGGCGGCCTGCGGCGACGTGGAGCGCAACGTGATGTGCTGCCCGGCCCCGCACCATGCCGACCCGGTCCATGCCCAGATGCAGGAGCTGGCCGACCGGTTGGCCGCCCACCTGGCGCCGCGGACCCGCGCCTACCACGAACTGTGGCTGACCGACCCGGACACCGGCGAAGAGCACCTGGCCGGCGGCGGCGCGGACGGCCAGGAGGTCGAGCCGATCTATGGCCCCACGTACCTGCCGCGCAAGTTCAAGACGGCCATCGGCCTGCCCGGCGACAACTGCGTCGACCTGTACGCCAACGACCTGGGTTTCATGGCCATCTGCCGCGACTTCAAGATCGTCGGCTACAACGTGCTGGTGGGTGGAGGCTTCGGCGTCACCCCCAGCGCCAAGAAGACGTTCCCGGCCGTCGCCAGGCGGATGGCCTTTGTCGAGCCGGACCAGGTAGTCGACGTGGCGACGGCCGTCATCAAGGTCCAGCGCGACTTCGGCAACCGCGGCGACCGCAAAATCGCCCGCATGAAATACCTGATCGCCGACTGGGGCCTGGAAAAGTTCAAGGCCAAGGTCGAGGAGTACTATGGCCGCAAGCTGGCCGAGCCGCAGCCGGACGATGTGTCGGGCTTCGACGATCATCTCGGCTGGCACGAGCAGGGAGACGGCCGCTGGTTCTACGGCCTGAACGTCGAGAACGGCCGCATTCACGACGAGGGAGAGCTTGAGTTGAAGTCGGCCCTGCGCGAGATCTGCGGCCGCTACCGGCCCAAGCTGCGGCTGACGGCCCACCAGAGCATCCTGTTCACCGGCATCGAGACCGCCGACCGCGAGGGGCTGGAGCAGGTTCTCAAGAGCCACGGCGTCAAGCTCTCGCACGAAATCTCCAATGCCCGCCGCTGGTCAATGGCCTGCGTGGCCTGGCCGACGTGCGGCCTTTCGATCACCGAGGCCGAGCGGGCCTTGCCGGGAATCATCGACGAGTTGGAGGTCGAGCTGGCCCGGCTCGGCTTATCGAACGAGACCTTTACGGTCCGCATGACCGGCTGCCCGAACGGCTGCGCCCGCCCCTACAACTCCGACGTAGGCCTGGTGGGCAAGACGGCCGGCAAGTACACGGTGTTCGTCGGCGGCCGGCTTCTCGGCGACCGGTTGAACTTCATTTACAAGGATCTCGTGCCCGGCGACGAGATCATACCCACGCTGGTGCCGCTCTTGGTGTACTTCAAGCAAGAGCGCGAGCCGTGCGAGACCTTCGGCGACTTCTGCCACCGCAAGGGCCTCGGCGACCTGTCGGCCTGGTCGGCCAGCTACCTGGCACAGTCAGGCGCCGCCCAGCCGGCGGCCTCGGCGGAGGCCGCAACGCAGGGGGACGTGTCCGCCCTGGCATGAGCCGGTTGCGGCGCTTACGCCCGGCGCTATCGACCGCTGGGCCTAAACAGCCCGAGCACCGAGTCGCACGCGCTGGGCAGCCCAGGCGGCATTGTCCGGCGGCAAGCCTACCCGCGGCGGTTCGCCGTATCGCAACGACCGACCGTAACCGCCACGGTCGTAATTCAACGTGAAGACCAGTTCGAGGTCGATGGATATGTCGGCATCCGGCGCGCGCAGCGGTATGGGAATCTTGGGCAGCACCTGCCTGATCGTCCATCCATAAACGTCACAGATCGGCCGCCGATCGGCCCGGGAAACCAGCGCGAAGTAGTCACCGGGCGGGTACTCCGCGGCCAGCGGCAAGCGCCGGCCGCCAAGCAGCAGATCTAACTCCACCAGATGAACGTCCTCGTGCAGCAGGGTGTTCCTCTTGGCCAGGTACAGGGCTCGGCCCGGGTTCTCCTTGTTCGAAGGTGACAGCAACTCCAGGACCGCCACGATCGACCGCTCGGGGCGCTGCAGGATCTCGATGTACGTCTCTCGGATGCCATCCTGTATCAGCAGCGGGATGGACGCGGGTTCGAGCGTACCCGCAATGGCCTGTTGCCGCGTGGCGGCGCCAGGCGCATCTGCGTGGGAAACCAGAACGTCCGGACCAATCTGTCTCGATGCCGGCGGGGACATTTCGACCAGGTTCACCCGTTCGTCGACGCGCGCCTCGTATCCAGCCGGCAAAAGCTCGCGCAAGCTGTCGCACCAATACGTGATAAAGCGAGCGCGGAAATCGGGCCAAAAGGCCGGATCTTCAAGGTAAACATCCATCCCTGGAAAGGGGCTGGGCATGGCGTGGCTCTTTTGCGGTGGAGGTCTCTCAACTCCAGTCTACAATGGGGCCGGGCCAGAAGACAGCGGACAATGAGACAAAAGGGGCAACGAGACACGGGGAGAAGACAAGCCTAGCTGCTCGGCTGGAAGGAATAGCCGCGCGTGCGGTCCTCGCTGGCGCGTCGGGTTAGTTTATCCACGCTCCTCTGCGCCTCGTCCCCTCCCGTTGAGGCCCAGCTCGGCGGCGCGCGTCTGCATGGCGTCGATGACGAACTGGATGTGCTCGGTCAAGTCGACGCCCAAGTCGGCGGCGCCGCGATCGATGTCCTCGCGCTTGACGGCCGCGGCAAAGCTCTTCTGCTTGAGCTTCTTCTTCACGCTCGAGGCCTGCATGCCGTGGATCCCCTCGGGCCGCACCATCGCCACGGCGGTGATGAAGCCGGCCAGCTCGTCGCAGGCGTACAGCGCCTTGTCCAGCAGGCTGGTGCGCGGGCAGTCGGTCAGGTAGTCGGCGTGCGACTTGATGGCATAGATCACCTCGGCCGGATAACCCTGCTGAGCCAGGATCTCGGCACCCTTCAAGGGGTGATCGGGCGGATTGGGCCAGCGCTCGTAATCGAAATCGTGCAACAGACCCACGATGCCCCATTGCTCTTCGTCGGCGCCGAACCGCCGGGCGTAGGCCCGCATGGCCGCCTCCACCGCCAGCATGTGCTTGCGCAGGCTGTCGCCGGCCGTGTACTCGCAGACCAGCTTGTAGGCGTCGTCGCGATTCATTTGCCGAGGAGATCTTGGTGTTTGGTGCTTGGTACGACGAACTCCAACGCCACTGACACCACTGACCACTGTCAACTGTCCTGCTAACGCTTTGCCCCAGCCACCCGGCCACCCGGCTCTTTGCCGCAGCCACCCGGCCGGAGATCTCCAGCCTCCAGTCTCACATTGGCAGCTCGGTTTCCTCGTCGGGCGGCGAGGTTTCGTCTTCTGAACGATCGTCCTCGTCGGGGTCCGGCGGCCCGGCGGGATCCTCGTCTTCTTCCGGTTCTTCGGGCATCGTCTGCAGCTCACGCCACGGCTTGCCTTCCTGGTAGCTGGCCAGCTCCTTGGCCAGGTTCTCCTTGATCTGCTCGTCGTCCAAGTCGGCGCCCTGCTCGACCGCCTTTTGCGACCATTTGATGGCCGTCTCGAAATCGCCGGTTTCAGCATAGGCAGCCGCCAGCGTGCTGAGGATGTGCGCCTGCTGGTATTCGGTCACGTCGCAGGCCTTGGTGGCCAACTCCAGCGCCCGCTTGCCGTCGCGCAGCGAGTCGTCGGGAGAAGTCGCCAGCACCCAAGCCAGGTTGTTGAGAACGCCGTTGTTGTTCGGCTCCCGCTTTAACGCCTCCTCGTAATCGGCGATGGCTTCGCCCTGCTTGCCTATGCTCAAGTAGGCGTCGGCCCGGCCCCGATAGGCCGACCAGAGCTTCGGCTCGCGCGCCAGGGCCTCGCTGTAGGACTCGACCGCCTTGTTGATCTGACGCTGGCCCATGTACAGCATGCCCAACTGCACCAGGGGAGTCGGATCCTTGGTCTCCCGCCCGCGGACCTGCTCCAGATCCGCGATCGCTTCGTCCACTTTGCCCATGGTGGCCAACAGCACCGCCCGGGCCCGCAAGCCCACCACCTGGCCGGGCTGCAGCTCCAGCACGCGGTTGACGTCCGCCAGGGCCTCTTCAGGCTTGTTCGACTGCTGCAGCGCCTGCGAGCGGAACAACAAGGCGGCGATGTTGTCCGGATCGACTTCCAAGGCCTCGGTGATGTCCTTGATGGCCGCCTCGGTGTCTCCGGCCAACACGTTGATGCGGCCGCGTTGCAGATAGGGGCTGGCCGAGTCGGGAGAGAGCTCCCCCGCGCGGGTAAAGCTGGCACGCGCGTCGTCCCAGCGTTCGAGCATGCCCAAGGCCAGGCCGCGTGCCTCGTGGGTTGGCCCATGATCGGGCTCGATGGCCAGCGCGGCGTCGAAGTCGGCGAGGCCCTCGGCGCCTCTTCCCTGCGACAAGTGGACTCTGCCCCGGGTGCGGAGCGGCTTGGGGTCGGAGGGCGCGAGCTTGACCGCCTGGTTCAAGTCGGTCATCCGCTTTGCGACGTCCTCCTGCAAACCGGCCCGCAGGATCAGGGCCTCGGCCTGCGAGGAGGGATCTTCCTCCAGCATCCCGATCGCGACATCGACTGCCTCGAGCGCCCGGTTGCGATCGCCGCCAGGCAACGATTGCAGCTTGGCGACCAGCAGATGCGGCGCCGGCTGCGTCGCGTTCAGCTTGAGCGAGCGTTCCAGGTCGGTCAGGGCCATTTGCCGCAATTGGGGCCAGCGCTGGTCTGGGCCCTGCTCGCCCAGGATCGCCTGGCTGACGACCTCCGCCCGCTGATACAAGGTCGAAGCCAGCAGCGTCTTGGCGAACTGTGCGTTTTCCTCATCGAGCCCTTTATCCAATGCGCTCTGGCAGAGGGAAATGACCTTGCCCAGCTCGCGCAGGTTCTCGGCTCCCAGCTTGGCCTCAATCGCGCGGTCGAGGTCCTCCTGGCCTTCCCCTTCGGCCAGCGCGGTGGGCGGACCGGCGGTCCAACTGAACAGCAGCACGGCACAGCAGCAGACGGCGATGCGGCGGAGCATATAAACGTTCCTTCTCAGGGCATGGCGGGATGGTGGCGGGATCGCGCGAACCCGGTGGCTCGCGCAACCATTATGACGCTAGAGCCGGAAAAACGCCATGCGACCCGCCTTACAGCGGAGCGGGCAAGTCGCGGCGGCTGAAGACGACCGCGGCGGCTGCGTAAGCGGCCAGGCCCAGGCCGACGAGCGTGGCGTCGTAGCGCAGCGACATTTCCCAGGCTTGCTGGGGGGCCACCGCCATGGCCTGCGGTTCAAATGCGCCCAGAAAGCTGCCGTACATCAACCACTCGTATCCTGGCGCCAACCGGGCCACGATCTTGGTGATCAGCGACAGGACGTAGAATGCCCCCATGAAGCCGATCGTCCGCCAGCGATAGCTGTCCCAGGACGACATCAGCGTGCTCGTCCCGGCCAGAAAGAATGCCAAGGCAAACAGGTTCACGGCGCCGGGCACGAAATCGGCAGCCGGAACCACGCTGTCCAGCTTGACCGTCGAGAGCCCGGCGTACGTCCCTAGCCAGGCGGCCGATGCCAGGATGGCCGCTCCCAGCGTGGTCACGGCGGCCTGCGTGAGCAACAGCTCGCTGCGCCGCACCGGCTGGGCCAGCAGCAGCTCCATCGTTCCGCGGCCGATCTCGCCGCTGACGACGTCGGAGCCGCGGGCGATTGGCCAACTGACGATCGCCACAATCACCACCGGATCGATGTAGGCCACGGCAATCCGCCCCGCCGGAGTCGCCACCTTCGAAAACGGCATGCCCACCAGCGCCTCGAACTCGCCCGGCAGCGCGCCCAGGAACATGCCCAATGCCCCCAGCTCGACCAGGCTGGTCAACCAAACGAACAACCAATTGAACGCGAACAACAGGGCCGTCAAGGCCAACAAGAGCGGCCTGGCTTCACCAAACGCCTTGCTCCACAGCGCGCCGTGCATGAATTGCCTTTCGCGCCCCGTCAGGGCGCGTGGTACCGATCGTAAATGGTCCTCAGCCCCACCGGCTCGATCCGCACCTGGGCCAGGGGCAGCGTGGCCAGCCAACCCAACAAGGGCGCGAGTTCGCCCGGCGTCTGGATGGTCAGTTCGCCATTCGAGGTCCGGATCGAGATCCGGCCGGCCAGTGCTTCGGGCAGGTCGGGCAAGGACCCGGTCAAGCGGGCGCGAATCCGGTGCTGCAGCCTGAGCTGGCCCATGTCCTGGACGTGCGCCAGCCGCCCCTCGCAGAGGATGCCCACCCGATCGCAGGCCTCTTCCACTTCGTCGAGCACGTGGGACGAAAAAATCACGGTCCGTCCCTCGCGGCGCTCCTCGCGCACCAGGGCCAGCACCTCGCCCCGCATCGTGGGATCGAGATTCGAGGTCGGCTCGTCCAGGATCAAGAGCGGAGCCTGCGCGGCCAGCACCACCGCCAGCGCCAGCTTCTGCCGCATCCCGGTCGACGAGCCGGCGACGGGCCTGGACAGATCGAGCCGCAGCCGCTCCGCCAGGGCCAACGCGCGGCGATAATCGCTTCCCGGCCGCAGCCGGCAAAAGAACCGCAGCACTTCGCGGCCCCGTGCCTGCCGGAACAATTTGGCCTCGCCCGGCAGGTACGAGACGCGCCGGTGCACCTCCAGGCTTTCGCGGTAGCAGTCGAGCCCGTCGATGCGCGCGGTGCCGCTCGTGGGCCGCAAAAAGCCCATCAGCAACCGCAGCAGCGTGGTCTTGCCTGAACCATTGGGACCCAGCAATCCGAACACCTCGCCCCGCTCGACGGCAAGCTCGCAGCCGGTCAAGGCAACCACGCGCCCATAGCGCTTACTCAAGCTGCGAGTTTCGATAAGCACGAGCGTGTCTCAGCCAAGAAAGAAATATCAGGGACGGTGCACCCCGGCCACGCGGGTTCGCACCGGGCCGGGCGACCGCAGCAATCGATAGTAGCCAAAGTCCTCGACCAGCGGAAATTGGCGGATTGTTCCGCGCGGCAGACCACACTTCTCTTCGATCGCGGCGTAATCCGGCACGGGGGGAACAATGGCGTACACCACGGCCTCGGCTCCCGCGGGCGAGCGGCCCAGGTGGCGATAAGGCGGCACACCGCAGCGCGCCAGGTAATACCAAAGGTTCATGTGATCGTGGTC
>JBBDNX010000588.1:0-2590 GCA_040877345.1 Pirellulales bacterium | reverse complement strand
GACGATTCCGTACATCGCGCTCGACCCGAAGGACGCAAGGCCGTATCACGGCCTGGGCGTCGCACTCCGGGAAAAAGGCGATTTGGAGGGAACCATCACCGCATTCCGCGATGCCGTCGCGCTCGACCCGAAGAGCGCACAGGCGCGCCAGGACCTAGGCCGCGCGCAGACGCGACTGGCTGTTTTCTACCGCGACCGCGGCCTGGCATGCCTTCGCGCCCGTAGTTGGGAGGCAGCCAAGCGCTTTTTCGACAAGCACCTGAAACTCTGCGAACAGGCGGCGGACACCGAGCCCAGTTCCTTGCATAAGAGTAATGTCGCCTGGGCCTACCGAGACATGGGCGACCTCTATCTCTTGTGGGAAAAGCCGGCGACTGCCCGGGACTATTATCTCGGGAACCTGAAGCTCCGCACGGAACTGGCGGCGGCCGACCCCGAAGACCTGGACGCCCAGGCTCGCATGGCCCAGGCGAAGTGGTATCTCAGCATGGCAAGTCTTCAGTTGGTGGATGCGGCCGCCCTGGAATACTCCCGAGAGCACCTTGAGTTGACAAAGGTCTTGGCCGAAGGCAAGCACCCGTGGGGCGACACCTGGCATCTGTCCAAGGCCTACGACGACCTGGCCTGGTGCCTGGCCACCTTTCCTGACCCGCAGGTCCGCGATCCGGGCCGCGCGGTGGAGTTGGCTAAGAAGGCCGTGGAACTTGCCCCGCAGGACGGGAACTGGTCGAAAACCCTGGGCGCGGCGCTGTACCGCGCGGGGGACTGGCAGGCCGCGGCCGCCGCGCTGGCAACGTCGATGGAGCTGCGTAACGGCGGCGACGGTTTCGACGGCTTCTTCCTGGCCATGGCGCTCTGGCAACTGGGCGACAAAGACAAGGCCCGTGAGAGGTACACGCAGGCCGTCCAGTGGATGGATAACAACAAACCCGCCGACGCACAATTGCTTCGCTTCCGTGCCGAGGCCACCGGCCTCCTGGGGCTGAGCAAACCGCCGGCGCCGCCCAAGGAAGAGAAAAAGCCGCCGCCGAAGAAGTAGGGGCAACCTGACTCTGACGAAAAACAGTGGCCGGTGAGGTTTCGCCGCCAAGCAAAGCCCTCACCGGCCCGGCAACGCCCCGGCGCTAGGTTTGCGCGCCGGGAACGAGGCTTCATCATTCTATCGCAGACCAGTCGTCAACGAGGAGTCTGTCATGACCCGAGCTTTTTTCCGAGTCAGTAAGAAGCGCTCGCCCGTGCGGCGCCCGCGCCGTGGCACGCATCTCCAGGTGGAGCGCTTAGAAGACCGGTCGTTGCTGAGCGCGAACCCCCTGTTTGATCCCGCCTCTTCGGACGCCTTGGGCCTTCTGGTCCGCTTCCGCGAGGACGTGACCGACCTGAGCGGCATGGCCATCCTCGAGGGCACCGAAATCGGGTCGCCCATCGCCCCCACCTTAGTCCCCGGCTTATGGGAAATAAAGCTTGCTGAGGCCGTGCGGGTCGAAGACGCCCTGGCCGCGTATCAGGCCAACCCGCTCGTGCTCTATGCGGGCGCCGACTCCTACGGCCAGGTGGACGCCCTCCCTGACGACCCGCTGTTCCCTTCCCTGTGGGGCCTGCACAACACCGGCCAGACGGGCGGCACGCCCGATGCCGACATCGACGCCCCGGAAGCCTGGGAGGTTACCACGGGGAGCACGCGCACCGTTGTCGCCCTGATCGACAGCGGGGTCGGTTACAACCACCTGGACCTGTACAAGAACATCTGGGTCAACCAGGGCGAGATTCCCGCTTCCCGCAGGGCGAACCTCACCGATGTCGATGGCGACGGCCTGATCACCTTCTGGGACCTGAACGATCCGGTCAACCAGGGGCCTTATAAGATCACCGACTTCAACGGCGACGGCCGCATTAGCGGCAGCGACACCCTCGCGCCGATGAACAAGGACGCCTCCGGCAACGACCTGGGCACCGGCGGCTGGGCCGACGGCCTGCATGGAGACGGCAACGGCTTTGCCGACGACCTGCACGGCTGGGATTTCGCCAATAACGACAACAATCCCCTGGACGACAACGGCCACGGCACGCACGTGGCCGGCACCATCGCCGCCGTCGGCGACAACGGCATCGGCGTGACCGGGGTCAACTGGCGGGTCCAGGTCATGCTCGTCAAGGGCCTCAGCGCCGCGGGTTTGATCAGCACCGCGAACGCCATCCGCTCCTTGAACTACGCCGTCGCCAACGCCGCGCCCGTCTCCAACAACAGCTACGGCGGCTTTTCGGCATCGCCCTCGCAAGCCTACTTCGATGCGATCCGCAGCGCCCGCAACGCCGGCCACATCTTCGTGGCCTCGGCCGGCAACACCAACACGAGCAACGACCTCTTCCCGCATTACCCAAGCGCTTTTGATCTCGACTACATCCTTACGGTGGCCGCCACCGACAGCGCCGACGACCGGGCCGCCTTTTCCAGCTTTGGGGCGACCAGCGTAGATCTCGGCGCCCCCGGCGCCCCCATCCTGAGCACGACTGTGAATAGCACGTACGGCCTGAACTTCGGCACCTCCATGGCCGCGCCGCACGTCACCGGCGTGGTGGCACTGCTGCGCAC
>JBBDNX010000587.1:0-2592 GCA_040877345.1 Pirellulales bacterium | reverse complement strand
ACGACTTTTGCGGGTGGTATCGCCCCGTGAGCGCCAGGTAACCGGCCGAGCCGTGGTCCACGTCGTCGTGCGACAGGCCGCGGACGATAGTGTAGCGGTCCGCCAGCCGAGCCAGCCGCGGCATGTGCTCGCCCACCAACGTGCCGGGCACCGGCGTGGCGATCGGCCTGAACTCGCCGCGCACGACCTCGGGCGCCGCAGGCTTGGGATCCCACGTTTCGAGTTGGCTCTGGCCGCCGCTGGTGTAGACCAGGATCACCGAGCGAGCGCGGCCGAAGCCGGCCGGGCGCGGTGCCGTGTCGCCTCCTGCACCAGCGAGCAAGCCTCGGCCGGTGACTCCCACGCCCAGCCCGGCCAACCCGCCGATGCGCAGCCACTCCCGGCGGTTCATCGGGCCAGTGCCGCTCGGATGTCTGGTGAAGAAACGAATCACGGGCGCCTCTCGTGCTGCGGCAACCTGCCTATTGTAGCAGACCCGGACGGCTCATGCCGCCGCCCTACCGCCCGCGCGACCAGGCGAGCCACCTGGCGGAAACCTTGGCGGCCAGCGGCGTGAGCCGCGTGCGAGAATAGTTGTCGGCGATCCGCTTGAGCACTTCGACCTGCGTCGGATAGCAATGGATGGTTCGGGCCAACACGGCTAGCGAGAGGCGGTGGGTGATCAGCATCGTCAACTCGCCGATCATCTCGCCGGCGTGCTCGGCCACAATGGTGCCACCGACGACGTGGCCGCTGCCGCGCTTGCAGTGTACGACGGCAAAACCGTGCTCCTCACCGTCGACAACGGCGCGATCCACCTCCGACAGCTCGACGCGGTAGCTGTCCAACTCGATGCCCTGCCGCCGGGCCTCCGACTCGGTGAGACCGACGTGGGCCACCTCGGGATCGGTGTACGTGCAGCGGGGGATCACCAGCCGGCTGACCTTCTTGCGGCCGAAGAACAACGCATTCTGCAGGCAGAGCCTGGCCATGGCGTCGGCAGCGTGGGTGAACTGGTACTTCGAACAGACGTCGCCGGCGGCGTAGATGGCCCGGTTCGACGTTTGCAGGCGGTCGTTTACCTGGATGCCCTCGGCCGTGTAGCTCACGCCGGCCGCTTCCAGGTTCAATCCCTCCACATTCGGTTGCCGGCCGGCGGCCACCAGAATCGCGTCGGCAATCAGCTTTTTCTTTTCGCCATGCCGCTCGATGGTCAGGCTTTTCGAGTCGCCCATCCTTTCGGCCAGCCGGGTCGACCATCCCAGGTGCAAGTGCATCCCTTCGCGCTCGAACTGATCGCGTATCAACCGGGCCGCCTCGGGGGCCTCCTTGGCCAAGATTTGCTCGCCGCGGCCCACCAGGTGCACCTCGCTGCCGAAGCGGCGAAACGACTGCGCCAGCTCGCAGCCGACCGGGCCGGCACCCACCACGATCAGCTTGCGAGGCAGCTCGGTCAGCGAGAACACCGTCTCGTTGGTCAAGTAGCCGACCTCCGCGAGATGCTCGATGGCGGGCGTCGCTGCCCGTCCACCGGTGGCAATGACCGCCCGGCGGAATCGCAGCGTGCGGCCGTCGACCTCCAGCGTGCTGCGGCCCGTGAAGCGGGCCTCACCAAGGTAGACATCGACCCCCAGGCTGGTGAATCGCTGGGCCGAGTCGTGGTGACTGATGCGGGCACGCAGCCGCCGCATACGTTCCATCACGGCCGCAAAGTCGGCTGCTTGCTCCAGGGCGCGCGGCGCGTCGGGGACGCGCGTGACTTCGCCGAGGCGAAAACCGTACTGGTCGCCCAGCCCAAGCTGGTACACGGCGCGGGCCGAGCGGATCAAGGCCTTGCTGGGCACGCAGCCATAATTGAGGCAGTCGCCGCCCAAGAGGTGCCGTTCGACCAGTGCCGAGCGGCCGCCGAGCCCGGCCGTGCCCAGGGCCGCGATGATCCCCGCCGTGCCGCCGCCGACGGCCACCAGGTTGTAGCGGCCGGGGGGCGTGGGGTTTTCCCAGCCTGGGGGATGGGCATGCTCGAGCAAAACGCGGTTGTACTCGTCGCTCGGCGATAGGGGGATCTGCATTGCGAACCACGCAGGCGTGCCGGGGCTTCGCAAAGATTCTAGCGGTCTTGTTCCTCCTCGCTAGCGGCAATCTTGGAGGCCCGCAGTGTGTAGTTGCTCGCCTCCTTGGCACGGCCCAGCTCGCGGTACATCGTCGCCAGGTTGGCGTAACCCACCGAAAGCGATCGGGCCGGCAGCAGGCCCTCTCCGACTGCCTGCTCCATCAGCTCCACGCCGTAACTGGTGAGTTGTACGGCCTTGTCGCGTTCCCCCTCGGTCCAGTACGACAGGGCTGCGGTTATCAGCGTTTCGCCCTGGCGGCCGGTATCGCCCAATGCCGACGGCGGCACCGGCTGCTGGAGCAGCGGGATTGCCTTCTCGTACCAGGCAATGGCCTGTCCGTGCTGCTGGCGATCCTGGGCGTAAATCGAACCAAGGCGGAAGTAGAGGCGGCCCAGCAAATAGGCCTCGCCGGTGGATTCCTGCCTGCCGGGCATGCCCTGTTCGAGCGAGTCGACAGCCAGGCGGCCGTACCGCAAAGCTTCGTCAGGCTGCCCGCGCACGT
>JBBDNX010000586.1:0-2608 GCA_040877345.1 Pirellulales bacterium | reverse complement strand
TAGAGCACGACGTTGCCAACGTCGTTGTCGTGGGTTCGAATCCCATCACCCGCTCTCCCCTCTTTGGATTGGCGGCGGGGTCGAATCGGCAAAGGGAAATCCAATGATGTCATCCAGCGACGAACCGCGGACCGGCTCGGTTTCAGGAGCGGGGGGGCAGGGCGGCCGTGTTCAAAACGCGGGCAACGTGGCCGAGGAAACCTCCCCGGCCGGCGGCGGCCGCCTGGAAAACGGCGGGGAAGGGGCGGATGGAGCCGGCGAAGAGAAAGCAAAGCTGGCCCTCGATGTCCGCATCGACACGAAAAGCGCCTGCGAGCGGCACATCACCGTGACCATTCCACGCCAGGACATCGAACGCTATTACTCCGACGCCTTCAGCGAGTTGATGACCACCGCCGAGGTGCCGGGCTTCCGCGCCGGCCGGGCGCCGCGCAAGCTGGTCGAGCTGCGCTTCCGCAAGGACGTCACCGAGAAGGTCAAGGGATCGCTGCTGGTCGACAGCCTGGGACAGGTCTCGGAGGACAACGAGCTGTCGGCGATCAGCGAACCGGCCTTCGACCCCTCGGCCGTCACCGTGCCCGACGACGGCCCCATGGTGTTCGAGTTCGACCTCGAGGTCCGGCCCGAGTTCGATCTGCCGGTCTGGAAAGGACTGACCATCGAACGGCCCGTCCGCGAGTTTACCGAGAAGGACGTCGACGATCAGCTCACCAACCTTCTGTCCCGCCGCGGCCGGCTGGTGCCCTTCGACGGACCGGCCGAAGTGGGCGATTACCTGTCGCTGAACCTTACGTTCAAGACCGGCGAGCAGGAGATCTCCAGCGTCAAGGAGGAGATCATCCGCGTCCGCCCGGTCCTGAGTTTTCGCGACGGCAAGATCGAGCGCTTCGACAAGCTGATGCGGGGCGTCCGCGCCGGCGAGACCCGCGTCGGCGAGGCCCAGTTGTCCGCCGACGCGCCCAACGAGGCCTTGCGCGGCAAGAGCGTGACGGCCGTGTTCGAGGTGCTGGAGGTCAAGAAGCTGGAACTGCCCGAGCTGACCCCTTCCTTCCTGGAACAACTGGGAGACTTCGAGTCGGAAGCAGCGCTGCGCGACACGATCCGCGACAGTCTCCACCGCCGGCTGGCGTACGAGCAGCAGCAGCGGGCCCGGAAGCAGGTCCTGGCGGCGTTGACCGAGGCCGCCAACTGGGACCTGCCCCCCGATCTGCTCAAACGGCAGAGCCGCCGCGAGCTGGAGCGGAACGTGCTCGAGCTGCGGCGGAGCGGCTTCAGCGACGCGGAGATCCGCCAGCGCGAGAACCTGCTGCGGCAGAACAGCCGCGAGTCGACGGCCCGCGCCTTGAAGGAGCACTTCGTCCTGGAGCGGATCGCCGAGGCCCAGGGCATTCAGGATACTCCGGACGATTACGACCTGGAGATCGAGTTGATCGCCGAGCAGAGCGGCGAGAGCCCCCGCCGCGTGCGGGCCCAACTCGAGAAGCGCGGCCTCATGGATACGCTCCGCAACCAGATCATTGAGCGCAAGGCGCTTGACTTGATCTTGTCCGAAGCGCGTTTCAAGGATGTTCCCTACGTCCTGGATGCCAGTGATGCCGAGGCGCTCGACCAGGCCGCCGGTGGCAACGACGACGACGACGCGATTCCCGAGGCCAAGCACGGCGGCGAGGCCGCCCCGCTGCCCAACCCGCACCCGCACGGCTAAGAGTCCACGACCAGGTTTCCCGATGGATAGCATGCCCCGGCCCAGCCCGCTGGACCCCCAGTTGAACTACCGCGACTATCAGCGGCAGCGCCAGATGACCCTGGGCGACCTGCTGCTGGAGAACCGGATTATCCTGTTGCAGGGGGAGATCCACGACGGCAACGCCAACGAGCTGGTGATGAAGCTCTTGTACTTGCAGAGCGAGAACCGCCGCAAGGACATCCACTTCTACATCAACTCGCCGGGCGGGAGCGTCACGGCCACGCTGGCCGTCTACGACACGATGCAGATCCTGACCTGCCCGGTGGCCACCTACTGCGTGGGCCTGGCCGCCAGCGGCGGCGCGGTCCTGCTGGCCGGCGGCACCAAGGGCAAGCGCTACGCGCTGCCGCACGCCAAGATGATGATCCACCAGCCTTACGGCCAGGTGGGAGGGCAGATCTCGGACATCGAGATCCAGGCCGACGAAATCCTCAAGACTCGCGATACGCTCAACCAGATCCTGGCCCATCACACGGGTCAGCCGATCGAACGGATCGCCAAGGACACCGACCGCGACTTCTACATGAGCGCCACCGCGGCCAAGGAGTACCACCTGGTCGACGACATCCTGACCAAGCCGCCGTCCGGGATCGGAGAGGAAGAAGACTGATGCCCTTGATCCCGTTTGTGATCGAGAAGAGCGGCCGCGAAGAGCGGGCTATGGACATCTATAGCCGCCTGCTCAAGGACCGCATCGTTTTTCTCGGCTCCAGCATCAACGACGAGGTGGCCAATTCGGTGGTCGCCCAGTTGCTGTTCTTGCAGTCGGAAGACGCCAAGGCCGACATCCACTTGTACATCAACTCGCCCGGCGGCAGCGTCAGCGCCGGCCTGGCGATTTACGACACCATGCAGTTCGTG
>JBBDNX010000585.1:0-14506 GCA_040877345.1 Pirellulales bacterium | reverse complement strand
AGCACGAGCCCGCCGAGAATGTGCGTGTCTATGTTAGAGATGTACTAGACGTAGTAGCCATGTCGCTCCATCCAGAAGGCCAGCGGGAATTCCCAGAGCAGGAACTCGCCCGAGCCCTGGGAAAGCGGCGCGTCGAAGATCTGGCGGTAGCGGCCGTAGGGCCGGTCGAAGCTGACGGCCACGCCGGGCCCGGTATACCAGTTGTGCGGGGGCGTGCCGTCGTCGTAGAGCGACCAGAGGTCCGGCCAGCGGTTGTACGCGGCCCAGGTGGTGTCGGAGCATTGGAAGAGGAAGTCGCACTCGCGGTCGTCGCGGACGATGAAGATCATGTAGCTTTGGAGCTTTTCGCGCTGCTCGGTGAGCTTGGCCAGGTAGACGCCGCTCGGCCAACCCGGTTCCACGGTGAGCCGCATGCACGTCTCCCAAGTGCATTCGCGGAGGCGCGCCTCGCCGACCGGCGGCTCGGCCTGCGGCGACCCCTGGAAGGGCCCGAACCGCCCGACCAGCCGGCCCCCCTTGCCGCCGTAGTAGCCCATGCGGTAGAGCTCGATCGTGAACTTCGAGGGCGGGTTCGTGCTGGCCTTGAACTCGATCGTCTCACCGGGGCGGACACTGGTCCTGGAACAATAGCCCTCGATCCAGGGGCAGCGGTACTTCGACTTGGGGTCGACCCTGGTGTTGGCCAGGCTCCAGTCCGTAGTTCCAGGCTTCTCGTTTTCGTCGCGGACCGTGCCTCGCCGTGCCGGCGCGGCGCCGCCCAGCGCGGCTACCAGCCCAAGACCTCCCACCGTGCTGATGAAGTCGCGCCTGTCCATGCTGGTTTTCCCTTCGTCACTAACGCGATCCCGTGTCAAGGCACCAACTCAAATGGCTGATTCTGCGCATTGCGATAGACGGAGAAGTCGCGACGATCTAAGGTGAAAATGCACGCAATGGTTTCGCGATCCGCCAAATAAAGAAGAGAAACGTCGGCCAACTGCGGTTCGAGATCCGCATACCTCTGGAGGCAGGATGCCATCCAGGTGGGTGCCTGGTCGTCAAGCTCGGGACACTCAACGACGCGGCCTTCAAGCAGCCGCAGCAATCGCAGGGTACCCTCATTAGTTCGGCGCAGGAGCCATGCTGCTTCAGCCAACACGAGCCAGGTAGTGACGAGCGGAAGCGGGAGATTCTGGGCCGCGGCCGCACATACTGCATGCCCGGCATCGTTCTCATTGAGCAGAGCGACCAACGGGCCTGCGTCGACCAGGATGCGATTAGCGGTCACGCTCGCCGAATCCCTCCATGTACTTCGGGTTGGTGCTTAGATCTGGGGGAGCATCTTTCACCGAACCGAGCAGCCCAAGACGAACCATCGCTTGGTACACGGATTCTGCTGCCTGGCCCCGCGACTCGCCGTTTTGTGGCTTTGCAAGGCTCAATTGTTCGAACGTTGAAAGTGCGTCAACGAAGACCTCGTCCCAGGGGCGGCCAGTCTGTTCGGCCAGCCGAGCCAGGCGCTGCTTTTGCTCTTCCGAAAGGACGATCTGGTCTGGCGAGATGCTCATGGAACCATTCTAGCCCATCTCCGCCGCGAAGAGCAAATCCGCGTGTTCCAAGGCGCCCGGGCCCGGTGAAGCCAACCGGACAGAATCAGGCTCCGCGCATTGCGGTCTAGTAAATCCGCGTTACTTCCTCTTCGAGCCAGCGGGTCGCGACCCGCTTGACTGCCTCGCTGGCGCGCTTGAACTGGTGTTGAAGTTCGCGCTGGAAATCGCGGTAGACGTCCGCGACTTCAACGGCTGCTTCTTTGTCGGCCTCGTCGACCTGGGCGAACTGCACCAGTTGGTTGAAGTAGGCCTTCATGCGGCCTTCGATGCTTGATATCTTCTTCCGCATCGCGGCAGTGTATTGCCTCTTGGAGGACAGGCGACGCGTGATCTCGTCTCTCGCGCCCGGCGTGGCAACGGCTTTTTCAGGCGAGATTCTCCGCTCGGCAGCCACCTCCTGGACCACTCCGACCCACTTCCAGCACTGTTCGTAAGAGCTGCCGGCGCCGGCCTCGGCCTGGTTTCCCAGCAGGCCGAGTTGGCCGTACTCGGCTATCAGAGCCTTAAGACGGCACTGAAGCTGTCTGCGCTCGTCGGCGCGAAGGCGCTTGCCCTGTTGCCGCTGCAGTAGGTCGAGCATGGTGGGAATGAACCGAGCCATGTCCTTTGCAGCGAACAGCGGCACGGTGCGCCGGTTGCGTTTCAGACGCCGGGCGATTACGTCGGCCGCGAATTCGCAAAGCCGGGCCATCAGCGCGGAGCTCTCGTCATTCTCGCTTGCCGGTTCGCCCAACGCCTTGCTGATCTGCTTCTGCAGCCTGCGCTGGGTCGCCCGGACAAAATCGAAGTGCAGACCGATCAGGTACCTCAACTCTTGAACAGACAATACCTTTGACAGTGTTTTCGCCGTGGACATACGATTCATTCCTTGCTCGTCGAGCAATGACCCGTATGGGAATCGAACCCATCTTTCCAGCTTGAGAGGCTGGTGTCCTGGACCGATAGACGAACGGGCCGTTGTTTCTACCAAGATCCGTCGGGCAGGAGTCGAACCTGCACAGCGCGCGGCGGGTGGTTTACAGCCACTTGGGCTCGCCATTGCCCAGCCGACGGGCGAAACGCGGAAGTCGGCGTGGTCGGATTTGAACCGACGCTCTCCTGCTCCCGAAGCAGGCGGAATCCCAGGCTTTCCTACACGCCGCGGTGGACCAAACCCTCTGCAAGTGGACCAGTGCCCTCAATGGACCATGCTGTCCATGGGCGCGGAGGGAGTCGAACCCTCGACCTGGTCCTTATAAGAGACCTGCTCTGACCCGCTGAGCTACGCGCCGCCGTAAAGGCCAGGCGAACCTGGCTCAGTGGGGCCGAAGGGAGTCGAACCCTTACCTTCCCGCTTAAAAGGCGGAAGCGCTGCCGTTACGCCACGACCCCGCAATGTGGCTTGGGGTGGGCGTATGCGTTTGAGACGGGATGTTCGCTGCATGGTGACCTCGCTCGTTTCCAGTTGTCCGGGGTGGAGTCGAACCACCGCCGGCGACGTATCAGATCGCTATGCTCCCGTTACAACACCGGACAATGATTCCAGGGGCCGCCGGCAATCCCAGCCGCGCAGCGGACTGGACGCGGCATGACCGACGGGCCCTCAACTTCTTTAGACGCGGGCCGAGGGTTCCTGGTTCGCCTGAAACAGTCGGAAGGTGTAGATTGCACACAAGGCGCCCGCGGCGGGCGGACGCGGCCTTCGGAGGCTGGTTGTAGCGGCTCGATGCGTCGTGCCGGGCATAGCGTGAGAGGTCGTCATGGAACAACGAGTGAGCCTGATCACGCTGGGGGTCGCGGACCTCGTGCGGTCGCGAAACTTCTACGAGACGGGGCTTGGCTGGCGAGTCGGCTTCGCCAACGAAGAGGTCGTCTTCTTTCAGCTTATCGGAGCAGTGCTGGCCTTGTTTCGGCGGACTGATTTGGCCAAGGACGCCGGACTGGCCGTGGAGGCCGTCGGCGCTGGCGGTGTGGCGTTGGCCCATAACGTGCGATCGCGCGACCAGGTCGAGGCGGTGCTTCGCGAGGCTGCCGCGGCGGGCGGCAGGATACTCAAACCGGCCCACGATGCCTCGTGGGGCGGTTATTCCGGCTACTTCTCAGACCCGGACGGCCATCCCTGGGAAGTCGCCTGGAACCCGCACTGGACCCTCGAGCCCGACGGCGGCATCCGCCTCAAAACCTGACTTGCATCCAGGTATCATGACGGCATGGCTAAACGTTTCCCTTGCCGGCTGCATTGGCTGCTGCAAAAAGTCCCAGGAGCGGAATAACTCCGCTCCCGGCGACTCACTGCTACAACAGGTTGACGACGCGGTCGGCCAGGCCCTTTTCACCCAGCACGACGTTCAGCTTGCCGGCCGAGGCGACCTTCTCCAGCACCTCCAGCTCCTTGAGCCGCATCAACGTCGGGCTGTCCTGCAGCAGCCGCGCCGTGTTGGCTTGGCTGCGCATGGCGGCCGTCTCCTCGCGGCGGGCGATCAGGTTGGCCTCGGCGGCCTTCTTGGCCTCCGTGACCTTGTTCATCAGGTCCTTCATTTCGCCCGGTAGAATCACGTCGCGGACGCCTACCGAAATCAGTTCCAGACCCAGCAGGGCCGCACGGGGCCGGACCACGTCGGCCAATTCCCGCGCGACTGCGTCTTTTTCGGCCAGGAACAGATCGAGCTCGCGAGTGCCCACGATGGCGCGCAGCGCCATCTGGGCCTCGCGGTACAGCGACTGGCGCACGTCGTCGGCCACGCTCACGGCCTGGCGAGGATCGGCGACGCGATAAGTCACTACGGCGTTGAGGCGCAGCGTGACCTTGTCCGCGGTCATGATCTCCTGGCCGCTGATATCGACCATCGCTTCGCGCAGGTCCTGCTGGACACACTTGACCTGGGCCATGTTCTTCCAGAAGGCATAGCGGCCCGGGGGCAGCGTCTCGACGTAGTCGCCGTCGATCAAAAGGACGCCCTGGCAGTGCGGCTCGACCGTGGTCAGATCGAGCACGCGGTCCACCAACGGCGAACGCGAGATCACCGGCAGGTCCTTATGCTCGAAACGTACGCGGCGAGCGTCGACCAGCTCGACCTTCACTTCCCGCAGCAGCGTCCAATAGGCATACAAGCCCGGCGGCAGAACGTGGCTGAAGCGGCCTTCGATCCAGACCAAGGCCCGCTGGTAGTCCTTCAAATCGACAACGACGGCCTGGTCCTGCAGCGCGCCGGAGCGGACGATCATGTCGAGCTTGTCGTGCACCAGCCACGGATCACGCTGCGAGACAACGTCGACGCGGACCTTGCCCAGCGGATCGAAAATCCAATAGCGACCTGGTGGAACCAGGCCCTGGAACTCTCCCTCCCGGAAGCGAAGGCCCATTTCGTAGCTGCGGATTTTGACGCGATGGAACATGAAGATGTCTTATCCTTTTGCACGCGGCCTGGTTGAGAGAGTGACACCCAAGCCAGACACGTGGTTCAGCACAAAACGCCCTCGGGCGGCGTGCATTCCAGCCGGTCACACGATCTGGTGCGGAGTGCGCTTCAGCGCCGACCGCCGGAGGCGCCGGCAACCTTTGGCCGCAAGCCGGCACAGCCTGCGCCGCGCCGAACATGCGCTCGATCGATTGCCTTGGCCCTCGACTGGCCGACGCGGTATCCACGCACTTCAAGGCACTTGCTTCGTGTTGCGGTCGGCCGTGGCGCGAACCCTGGCGGGATTAGCACCGCGGCACGTTGCCGCGGGCAATCCTGGCTGGCTCGCGCACGACACAACCGGCCGCGGACCAGGTGGGCTGACCGCCTCCCTCGGGCCTTGGTGGTGGCGCTTTCGCGCCTGGAGCGGGGGTTCAGCCCGCGGGTGGTGCAGGAGTCGAACCTGCGACAGCCAGATCCGTAATCCGGTGCTCTTCCGCCTGAGCTAACCACGCACCGTGCCGCCTTCGTCATAACCCGTTCACGGAACGCACGTGGACCAGCGAAAAACATCGCGTCCTCGTGCGCCGCCGGCCCGGCGGCACGACCGTCACTTCAACTAAGTTCATCTGAACATCCTCGCCAGGAATCGAACCTGGTCCTCGACCTTCGCAGAGTCGTATGCGCGTCCGGCACACCCCGAGGACAATTTGATCGCGTCTGCCCAATTCTTTTGCAGTATCCCGACCTGGATTCGAACCAGGACTTCGATCTTCGGAGGGTCGCGTGCGCTCCACTACACCATCGAGACAACTTTGTTCCAAAGAGCCGACGGCTGGATTTGCACCAGCATCGTCCGGTTTACAAAACCGGCGCCTTGCTTGTTCGAGCCACGTCGGCAAGCACGAGCGCGAGGAGTCGAACCCCGTACGGCGGTTTTGGAGGCCGCCTGCTCACCCAGGAGCACGCCCGTAGGATACGAACGACTGGGGCACGCTAACGCTTTGCCCCAGGCACCCGCGCTACTTTCGAAGCGGAAGGCAAGGGATTCGAACCCTCATCTCCAGTGGAGAACCGCCTTAGCAAAGCGGCCCGGCCAACCGTATCCGGCTACCTTCCATCGCAATGCATCAGTGGACCGCCGGGGAGTCGAACCCCGATTTCCTGGTTGCAGGCCAGGTGTCGTCCCGTTGGACCAGCAGCCCGTGTGTTCTTTGCCTCACCAGAATCTGTTTTTGCAGAGGTCCGTCCGGGAATCGAACCCGGCCCTCCTCCTTACCGAGGAGGCGTGCCGCCGAAACACCTACAGACCGGACTTGTCAAAATGATCCCGGATGGAATCGAACCATCGCTTTCCTGGTTGTCATCCAGGCGTCTTTGCCGTTGGACCACGGGATCGCATCCCCAGTGGCCGAGGTGGGAGTCGAACCCACAAAGTCACGAGGCCCTCGACCTCGCCGCTTTTCCCGTTTGCGTACCCGGCCAGTTTGAAAAGGAGGAAGGAGGAGTCAGAACAGGATTCCTTCAGTCTCCCTCCAGTTTTTTATCAAGTTGCAGGTCCGGGAGTCGCACCCGGCGTGCGGAGCTTATGAGGCTCCACTGAGCACTGGCTCACCTGCGGCATCGCGGCGACGAAGGAGTAAGGGGTATGGCCCCTTCTTCGACCGCCTTTCAAAAAGCGTCCCCGGCGGGATTTGAACCCGCGGCCTCCACCTTGACAGGGTGGCGAGCACTCCAGGCTGCTCCACGAGGACGGTTTTCTGCATGCTTCTGCTTTCAGCTCGGGGAGATGGATTCGAACCACCACGACCTGGTTCAAAGCCAGGCGGCCTGCCGTTAGCCGATCCCCGAGTGGCTCGTATGGGAATCGAACCCATCTCCCCGCCTTGAAAGGGCGGTATCCTCGAACCGATAGACGAACGAGCCAATTAGCGCCGCTTTTCAGCGCAGACCAACAAAAAACCCGGTGCCATTGTGACACCGGGCCTTATCAGCTCCGTACGGGGTTGCGGCCGAGCGTCACAAGCGCAAACGTTGCGGGGCGAGGCTACTCGCGAGCATAGGATCTTGCTCCGCGGGCAAACCCGCTGTGCGTTCTTGGACCGAGCTGGGCCGCCAAAAAGTCATTGAAGGGTTTAATCCTCTTGAACTGAATCCACTGGAATTAGGCGGTATGAGTGGTGGGAGGGCTCCATCCGCCTCTCGTGCGCCTCTGTCCTATAGACGCCGGCCGGCGGTCAATGGTTCGCACGAATTGAAGAAGTTTTCCCCCCCGCGGGCGCATTTCTTCTTCGCCGGCCCCCGCGTCTCTTGACAGGCCGGCCCCCTCATGATACTTTGCAGTGCAAAGTGAGTGGGCAACGACATCCATGAGGTCGCCGGCCATGGAGTTGAAGGAAGCACTGGCCCAGATTTCCCAGATCCGCGAGCACATGGCCCGGACCGAGGTGTTCCGCGGCTATCGCTCGTTGACCGTCGGCTTGTCGGGCGCCTTGGCCCTGGCGGCCGCCGTCGGCCAGTCGTTCTGGCTTCCGCGGCCGCTCGAACAACTGGCAAGCTACCTGGCTCTCTGGATCGGGGTGGCGGTAATCAGCGCCGTGGTGGCGGGGGGTGAAATGTGGACCCGCGCACGCCGGGCCCGCTCGTCGGTCGCCAGACAAATGACCCTGCTGGCGGTCGAGCAGTTCCTGCCCAGTCTGGTGGCCGGCGCCGTGCTGACCGCGGTGATCGTCCGGCGGGCGGCCGAGTCGGCCTGGATGCTGCCGGGCCTGTGGGCGCTCTGTTTCAGCCTGGGCGTGTTCGCCTCTTACCGCCTGCTGCCGCGGCCCGTGTTCTGGGTCGGCGTTTACTACCTGGTCTGCGGAGCGCTGGCCCTGGCGTGGGGACAGGGGGAGGCGGCCCTCTCGCCTTGGTCGATGGCAATCTCGTTCGGCGGCGGGCAGCTTCTGGCCGCCGCGATCCTGTACTTCACATTGGAGCGAGGCAGCGGTTGAGCCCTCGAGCCAGATCAAAAGCGAGCAACGACACCGACGGGCGCTTCGCCTACGAGGGGCTGGAGCGCGCGATCCATGAAAAGGCGCGGCTGGGGATCCTCACGTCGCTGGCGGCGCACCCGGAGGGACTGCCGTTCAACGACCTCAAGGAGCTCTGCTCGCTGACCGACGGGAATTTGAGCCGCCACCTGGCTGTGCTGGAAGAGGCCGGGCTGGTCGCGATGAACAAGCTCGCGCAACGGGGCCGGCCGCAGACCGTCGCCGTCATGACGCCGTCCGGCCGGCGCCGCTTCCAGCAGTACATCAACGTCCTGGAGCAGGTGGTGGCCGACGCGGTAAAGAGCCAGGAGCAGGCGGCAGCCGCCCCGGGTTCCAAGCTTTCGCACGGCTGGTCGCCGGGGTAAACGCTTTTATTATCCAGCGTTTTTTGTCGCCCACTAGCTTTGCAATACAAAGTGATGGCGCGGGAGAGGGATGCGAACATGAAAGTGATTCCGGCCGAAGTGTTGGGGATGTGCTTCGGCGTCCGGGACGCGCTGCGACGGGCCATGCTCGTTGAACGTCCGGACCAGACGACGATCGATGGCGAGCTGGTGCACAACCGCGTGGTGCTCGAGCGACTCGAACGGCGCGGTTTCCGCCAGGCGGCCGAGCAGGAGCGGCGCGAGGTGCCCGCGACGGCGTCGGTCCTGATCACGGCCCACGGGATCAGCGACAGCCGGCGATTGCGGCTGCTCGAGTCGGGCAGCCAGTTGATCGACACCACCTGCCCGCTGGTGCGGCGCGTCCACGAGGCGGCCCGACAGCTCCAGCGCGAGGGCTTTCATGTGCTGGTCCTGGGGAAGCCGGGGCACGTCGAGGTCCAGGGCGTGATCGAAGACCTGGACAGTTGTGACGTGGTCGGCGCCCCGGAACAAGTGCGCGCGTTTCGTCATTCACGGCTGGGCATCGTTTGCCAGACGACCATGCCGGTACCCTTGGCCGACGAGCTTTGCCGGCTCATTCGCTCCCACAACCCGCACGCCGAGATCCGCTTTATCGACACCATCTGCGAGCCGACCCGCCGCCGGCAGCAGGCCATGGAGGCCCTGCTGCCCCAAGTGCAGGCGGTCGTCGTAGTCGGCGGGCGCAACTCGAACAACACGCTGCAACTGGTCGCTCTCTGCAACCAGCACGGCGTGCCGGTGCTGCACGTCGAGGGCGCGGCCGAGCTGGATGCGGCCTGGCTCGCCCGCTACCAGACCGTCGGCCTGGCCGCCGGGACCTCGACGCTCGACGAAACGATCGCCGACGTCTACGAAGCACTGACACGTTATCCGTCGTAAGCCGGGCGGAAGTGCTGTTCCATCGAGCTAGGAATCAAACCCATTCCAAGGACCCAACGGATGCGTCTCCTGCCGATGCCGCGAGCCATGCGGATTCCACCGCATCTTGACCACGACTTAAGGGTCGGTCCGGTGACCGAGCGGCGAGCGCTCTTGATCAATCCCTTCTATCCCAAGGATCCGCACGCGAGCTTCGGCAAGCACGTGCTGACGCCCAGCCTGGCCCTGACGAGCGTGGCGGGCAGCACACCGCCCGATTGGGACGTGGCCTATTGGGATGAAAATCTTCTGCAGGGCCCACCGCCTTGGCGGCCTTTTCCGCAGGTGGTCGGCATCACCGTGCATCTGACCTTTGCCGAGCGGGCGTATGCACTGGCGCGGTGGTACCGCCAGCGCGGGGCGAAAGTGATCTTAGGCGGGCTGCACGTATTATCCTGTCCCCAGGAGGCCGAGCCGCACGCCGATGCCTTGGCGATCGGCGATGGCGTGCAGGTATGGCCGCGGATCCTCCGCGATATCGAAGCCGGCCGTCTGGAGCGCGTCTACCGCGGGGATTACCGGCGGCCTTATCGCGACGACCCGCCGCCTCGCCGCGGCTTGCTGCCCCGCCGCGGTTTCTTGACGACATCCAGCCTGATCGCCACGCGCGGTTGCCACAACCGCTGCGGATTCTGCTATCTGTCCACCGAGGGCTTGCACATGCCTTACCTGGTCCGCGACGTCGAGCAGATCGTGGCCGAGTTTCGCGCCGATGACCAGCCCTATGGCGTGTTCATCGACAACAATCTCGGTTCGCGGCCTGAGTACTTGCGCCGCCTCTGCCGGGCAGTGGCGCCTTTGGAAAAAATCTGGAGCGCCGCGGTCACGATCGACGTGACCGACGATCCCGACCTCGTTCGCGAGATGGCGCTGGCCGGTTGCACGGGAGTCTTCGTTGGGTTCGAGTCGCTTCAGAACGATAACATCGTCGCCGCCCACAAGAAAAGCCCCCGTCCGGACGACTACGCGCGGCGGGTTGAGGTGCTGCATCGTCACGGAATCCAGGTGAACGGCAGCTTCGTGCTCGGCTTCGACCACGACCGGCCGGACGTGTTCCAGAACACCGCTCGCTGGATCGAAGAGAACCGGCTCGAATGCGCGACATTTCACATTCTCACGCCCTACCCCGGCACACCACTTTTTTCCCAGATGGAGGCCGAGGGGCGGCTGTTGCACAAGGACTGGAGTCTGTACGACACCGGCCACGTCGTCTTTCGGCCGCGGCACCTCTCGGTGGAGGAACTAGCCGAGGGTTACGCCTGGTGCTACCGCCGATTGTTCTCACACCGCTCAATCTGGCGGCGGCGCCCGTGTGACTTTCGGGCGGTTCCGGCGTACTTGGCAATGTCCTACCTCTACAAGCGGTCGAACCTGTTTTGGCACTTTCTGATTCGCCACCAACTCACCGGCCTGGTGTGGCGGCCCTTGGTCGAGATTACGCGCCGCCGGCATCTGCGATTCCGCGCACGGCTGGCGGGCGCCGCTTCGCCCCTGGGCCGGCAAACTGGCACTGTTGTTTCACCCGGCGTTTAAAGCGCCGCGCGCCGTGCAATGTCGTATCTGTTGATTGTTTCCCGCCGCTCTTGACTTAACCGCTCAATCCGTCGAAGTTGAACCTTGGGGGCGCCGCCTGACCTGCCCTTCACCTTGCGGGATTGCCATGTCGAACGCGGAATCATCGCTGCCTCGGTATGCCGCCTCGGTAGCTGTCGCCAAGCCCGCCGTGCGGGACGAGCCCCGCGGGGCCGGCGCCGCGGTCCAGGAGCTGGGCGAGCAACCGCCCGTGCGCTGGCGGGAGATGCTGGCGGTCGGGCTGCTTGTTGCGCTGTGCGACGTGACTATCTATCGCGGAGAAGGTTTTGGCGGCCTGGCGCTGCTGACGGCCGTTGCGCCGGGACTGCTCTTGTTGGGCAACCCGCGACGCTGGCTGGGGGCGAGCACGTGGATCGTCGGCGGAATGCTGTTCCTGCTGGCGGCCCGGATGGTTTGGCTCGGATCCGCGTTGGCGGCCGCGGCGGGGTTTGCCCTGCTGGCCGGCTTCTCGCTTGCACTTCACGGAGGCAGGCCTTACGTGCTCGACGTGCTCGTCCATGCCCTGCAGACCATCGGGTCGGGCTTCCAGGGACTGGTCCGCTACTTGAGGTCGGTCGCTCGGTTCGGCCCGCAAATCCCACGCATACTCTGGTTGAACCTGGCACTGCCGCTGGGGGCGCTCGTCGCATTCGGGGCGTTATTCGTGCTGGCCAACCCCGACCTGATGACGTCGTTCACCGAGGCGGCCAGCCGGTTCTTCCGCGCATTGCGGGATTGGATCGAAGGGTTCGCGGAGAATCTCTGGGAGGTCGCGTTCTGGCTGCTCGTGGCCTGGATCGCGGCTGGTTTGCTGCGGCCGCTCCTGGGCCGTTCGTTGCTGGCGGCGTGGTGGCCGGAGAGCCACATCGAGGACGGGAACGAAGGGGAGTCGAAAGAGTCGCCATTCTATACGGCCCTGCGGAACACTCTGGTGGCGGTGATCGTGCTGTTTGCCGTCTACCTGGTGTTCGAATTCCGGACGCTCTGGTTCCGCGATTTTCCGGAGGGCTTTTACTACGCGGGGTACGCGCACGAAGGGGCCGCCTGGCTGACGGCCGCCTTGGCATTGGCCACACTGGTGCTGTCGCTGATCTTCCGCGGGCAGGTGCTGGCCGATCCCCGGCTGGGCAGCCTGCGAAAGCTGGCCTGGATCTGGTCGGCCGAGAACCTGGTGCTGGCGCTGACGGTGTACAACCGCATGTACATCTACGTCGATTTCAACGGCATGACCCGGATGCGGACCATCGGGCTGTTCGGCATCTCGGCCGTGCTGCTCGGTTTCTGCCTGGTGCTCTGGAAGATCTTGTACAACCGCGGCTTCGCCTGGCTGATCGAGCGGCAGCTTTGGACGCTGGCCATCGCCGTCTACTTGTTTGCCTTGACGCCGGTCGATGCCCTGGTCCACAGCTACAATGTGCGGCGCGTGTTGGCAGGCGACCTGGCGCCGTCGGTGCAGATCAGCGTGCACCCGATCAACTCGGAAGGTATTCTCGTCCTCGGCCGGCTGTTGAACTGCCAGGACGAGATCATCCGCGAGGGCGTCCGGGCGATGCTGGCCGAGCGCGCCATCCAGGGCGAGCGGCTAGCAGGCGAGCGGGCCAAACTCGGCTGGACGAGCTACCAGATCGCCGACCATCTCCTGCTCAAGCGGCTCCGCGCCGCCCGTGAAGATTGGAAGGAGTATGTCGACGCCTCGAAGCGGGCGGCGGCGATCGAGCGCTTCGATAAGTACGCCTATCAGTGGTACTAAACGCATGAATGCGGATCACTACAAACGAGCACCGCATGAATGCGAGCCACTACGAACAACTAAAACTCGCGTTCCTTGTTGATGCCGGGCTGCGGAACGGGGTACGTGCCGTCGGAGCCAAGCTGCAAGGGGGCGGGGCCGTCGAGCGCCAACTGGTCGACGTTGGGGGCGAACTCGTGCGGGCAGTTGAGCATCGTGTCCCAGGTGATGATCTGCCCGGTGTGCGCCGCCATCCGCCCCATCGCGGTCACCAGGCTCGCCTCGGCGCCGCGCCTGGCTTCGTTGAAAGGCTTGTTCTGATAGATGGCATCGACGAGATTGTCCCACTCCAGTTGATAGGGGCTCGGCTCGGGGGGCGGATAGGCCCAGGCGAGGTCTTCCTTGCTGTGCTTTTGCCCCTTGTAAATCCGGGCCTTCGAGGGTGCGTGGCCGGAAGTCGAAATCACCGCCGAGCCCTTGCTCCCGTGGGCGTAGCTGGCGAACTCGCCATAGCAGCCCTCAATCGTGCGGCCTTCGAGATACAGCTTCGAGCCGTCGGCGAAGGTGTACTCGGTCGAGTAGCTGTCGAAGTTCTGGTCGATGTAGTCGCCGCGGTAGTGCCGGCCGCCGGAGGCCTTGGCCTCGACCGGCCAGGCGTCCTTCATCCAGCAGCACTCGTCGATGTTGTGGATCAAAAAGTCGCTGAAGGCGCCGCCGCTGGCCCACAGGAAGGCGTGGAACTTCTTGATCTGGTACATCAGCTCGCTGATGTCGTCCGGCTTGGGAGGCGCGAAGGCATGGGCGGTCGGCCCGGCCATGCGGTAAGCCCGCAGCAGCACCAGGTCGCCGATCTCGCCGTTCTTGATCCGGTCGAACAGCTCGCCGCGGGCCACGCAGTGACGGCACATCAGGCCCACGCCAACCTTGAGGTTCTTCTGCTCGGACAGCGCGGCCAGGTCGAGCATCTTCTTGACACTAGGGCCGTCCACCGCGGTCGGCTTTTCCATGAAGACGTTGAGGCCCTTGTCGATGGCGTACTTGAAGTGCACCCAGCGGAAGGCCGGCGGCGTGGCCAGGATCACCACGTCGCCCGGATTCAGGCAGTCCATCGCCTTCTGGTAGGCGTCGAAGCCGATGAACTTGCGATCGTCGGGCACGTCGACCAGGTCGGTCGCCACACCCGCTTCCGCGGCCTGCTCGTCGGCAACTTTCTTGATGCCCTCGTAACTGGTCTTGAGCTTGTCGTCGAAGACGTCGGCCATTGCCACCAGCTTGATCGGGCAGCTCTTGGTGGCCAGGGCGTTGGCGGCCGCACCCGTCCCCCGGCCGCCGCAACCGACCAGGGCCACTTGGAGCAGACTGCTCTCAGCCGCGTGGACTTTCGGCACGGCGATGCCCGCCAGGGCCGTGGCGGCGGCAATTTGTCCGGAAGTCTTCAGAACGTCTCGGCGGGACATGGACTTGAAAAATGACTCGCTCACGGGCAAGGTCTCCATTCAATTGGGCTGGCTTGGACGAAGGTTGGGTGTGTTTCGGCGCATCGTAGGGATGCAGGCGTGGTGCCAGTATTATGCCGAAACGGCCGGGCCTCCGCAATCAGGAAACCCCCCCTTACGGCCTGGTCGCCTCGGATTCCAGCGAAATCCGCCGAATGGCCGCATCGTCCCCCGCCGCCAGCACTTCCCGCGTAATCGGAGAAGCCGCCAGGCTGTGCACCCAGCCGTCGATGGCCGGCAGATCCTCGACGACCCGGACGGTCCTGGGATCGACGACCCGCACGTGGCCGTCCTCGCAGCCGACCACGATCTGCCGGCCGTCGAAGGTCCAGGCGACCGATCGGGGCGGGCTGGCAAGCCGGGCAAACCGCACCATGCGGCCGATC
>JBBDNX010000584.1:0-2620 GCA_040877345.1 Pirellulales bacterium | reverse complement strand
GGGCGTGTGGCGGTACCATCCCGTGACGCGAGAGTTCGAGCTGTTCGCCGAAGGCGGCGGCAATACGTGGGGCCTCGACTTCGATCGCTTCGGCAACCTATTCGCCGGCGGCAACACGGTCGAGCCTCTCGTTCATCACGTGCAGGGCGCGTATTACGTCAAGGGGTTCGGCAAGCACGGCCCGTTGCACAATCCGCATTCCTACGGTTACTTCCCGCCGGTGAAGCACTTCGGCTATCTCGGCGACAGCCTGACGGGCGGATTTGTGCTCTACCAGGGCGGCGCGTTTCCGAAGGAGTTCGACGGGGCCTGCATCGCCCCCAACACGCGGCACAGCGCCAGCCGCTGGAGCACGCTGGAGACGGTCGGATCGACCTTCGCCACGCGGGCCGCGGGCGATTTCATCACCACCAGCGACATCTGGTTTCGACCGGTCGATTCGACCGTCGGGCCGGATGGCGCCTTGTACGTGGCCGATTGGTACGACTACAACATCTCGCACTCCAACCCGCAGAACCGCAGCAAGTGGTACATGCCCAGCCGCGCCGACGGCCGCGTGTGGCGCGTGGCGCCCGCCGGGTTACAGCCGGTCCAATCGGGCGCGATCGACCTGGCCCAGTGCAGCGGCGACGAGCTCGTCGAGCTCTTGTCGCACCCCAACGACTGGTACGCACGCCAGGCCCGCCGCATCCTGGCCGAACGCCGCGATCTGTCGCTCCTGCCGCGCCTGGAGAAGCTGCTGCTGACGGCCGAGAACCAGCGGTTGGCCCTGCAAGCGCTCTGGTCGGTCTACGTGATCGGCGGACTCGACGATCCGTTGGCGGCGAAGCTGCTCGACAGCCCCCATGAATATGTGCGGGCCTGGACCGTCCGCCTGCTCGGCGACAGCCGAGCGATTTCGCCCACCGTGCATCCCCAGTTGGTCCAGATGGCGCGGGACGAGCCGAGCGTGGTCGTCCGCGGCCAGCTCGCCTGCACCGCCAAGCGGCTGCCCGCCGAACAGGCAATCCCCCTCGTGCGGCACTTGCTCACGCATGACGAAGACGCGGCCGATCTCCACGTCCCCCTGCTCGTCTGGTGGGCGATCGAGGACAAGGCCGTGACGCACCCGGCACTGGTGCTCGACCTCGTGGCTTCGCCGGACGCCTGGCGACTGCCGCTGGTCGAGCAGTTCATCGCCGAGCGGCTGGCGCGGCGCTACGCGGCGGAAGGCACCCAAGAGTCGTTCGAAGCCTGCGCCAAGCTGCTGGCACTGGCCCCCGGCAAAGCCGGCACCGACCGCCTGCTGGCGGGCTTGGTAGCCTCTCTGTCCGGGCGGCGGCTCGTAAGCGTGCCCGGACCGCTGGCAGCGCCGCTTGCAAAGCTGCTCGACGAGCGGGGCCATGATCCCGGCGTGCTTCAGCTCGCCTTGAGGCTGGGCCATGCCGAGGCCCTCGATCTCGCGGCCGACTTGATTCACGACCGGTCGTCCGACGACGACTCGCGCGTGGCACTGGTGCAAACGTTGGGCGAGATCCGCGCGGAATCGACTCTCGATCGCCTGTTGGAATCGCTGGATGCCGGCGGGACCGACCAGCTCGTGTCGGCCCTCGTGGCCGCCTTGGGCCATTTCAACGACAAGCGTGTCGCCGAGGCGCTGATGGCCGCCTATCCCACCCTTGGCGGCGAGCCGAGATCGCGCGTCGTGCAGCTTCTGTGCGGCCGGCGCGAATGGTCCGCCAGGCTGGTCGAGGCGGTGAGGGCGGGCCAGATCGATCCCGCGGTCGTGTCAATCGACCAGGTGCGGCAGATACTCGACCATGGCGACGGCCGCATCGCCGAGCTAGTCGGCCGGCAGTGGGGCAGAGTTCAGCCTTCGACGCCCGCCGAGACGGAGGGCCGCATTACGGCCATCCTGCAGATGCTGGCTCGAGCGGCCGGCGATGCCGCCGCCGGCGCGCCCGTGTTCGAGAAATCGTGCGCCACCTGCCACAAGCTGCACGGCCGCGGCAACACGGTCGGCCCCGACCTGGTTGGGGCCGAGCGGCTGGACCGCGAGAAGCTGGTTCGCAACCTGGTCGATCCCAGCGCCGTCGTCCGGCAGGAGTACATCGCCCACGTCGCGGTCACCGTCGACGGCCGCGTATTGACCGGGCTGCTCGCGGAGGCAACGCCCGACACGATCACGCTACTCGATGCGAAGAACGAGCGGACCGTCCTGCGGCGGGACGACGTGGAAGAGCTGCGCGAGTCCCCCTTGTCGCTGATGCCGGACCGGATCCTCGACGAGCTGACCGACCAGCAGATACGCGACCTGGTGGCCTACGTGCAATCCCAGGCCGATCCATCGCCGGCCGCAGCCGCCGCCGGCGGCGCCGGAGCCGGACAGTGATGGCATCCCGCACAGGCCGCACTGGGCGACACGCGGTGGATCGCCGGCGCCGGTCGCACACAATCGTTTTTCACGTTGCCCTCGTCTGGCTATCCCTGGCATCGGCAATGGCGCTTCCCGACGAAGCGGTCTCCGCGGCGGCGACATTGCCGGGCAGCGCGCCGTTGACGCTCGAAGGCGACGTCGGCGAGCCCCCGCAGAGCCCACATATCAGCCCCGGAAGGGGCGGTAGTCAATAGCCGGGCGGCG
>JBBDNX010000583.1:0-2623 GCA_040877345.1 Pirellulales bacterium | reverse complement strand
GCCTGCCGCACGCGGGCGGCGACGGCGGCCAATATATGTTCGTGCGAGTCATCGAAAATGGCCTGCGTGGCATCCAGCCGCAGGCCATCGAGATGAAACTCGTCGATCCAGTAAGCGGCGTTGTCGAGAAAGAAATCGCGGACGGGACCGTGGTTCGGACCGTCGAAGTTGATCGCGTCGCCCCATTCCGTTGAGTGCCGCCGGGACAAGTAATCATCGGCGAACACTCGCAAGTAATTGCCGGTCGGCCCCAGATGGTTGTAGACCACGTCGAGGATCACGGCCATCTTGTGCCCGTGCGCCTCGTCGACGAAGCGGCGAAAGTCGTCCGGCGCGCCGTAGAGGTGGCTCGGCGCGAACAGGTCCACTCCGTCGTAGCCCCAGCCGAACCGGCCGGGAAACTCCGCCACCGGCATGACCTCGACCAGGCTGATCCCCGCCGAGGCCAACTCCGCCAGTTCGGCAGTGGCCGCGGCCCACGTGCCTTCAGGCGTAAACGTGCCAACGTGCATCTCATAGGCAACCCGACCGGCGAGGGCCGCGCCGGGCCAGGCGTCGTCGCGCCAGGCGTACGCGCCGGGATCGACGACTTCGGATGGTCCCAGCGGCCCTTCAGGCTGGTAGCGGCTGGCCGGGTCGGGATAGAGCATTGGCAAGTTGTCCAGCCTGAACCGATAGCGTGTCCCGGCCGGCGCGTCGGGCAGATAGCCGGAAAAATAACCGCCAGCTTCCCTGACGAGTGCCACGCGGGATGGGCCGGAAGCCCCCTGGGGCCCAGGATCGAGGACGACCTGGACCCTCGCTCGGCGTGGCGCCCAAACGCGGAAGTGCACGCCGCCGCCCGGTTGGACCTCGGCGCCTGCGGCTAGCCGGCGCCCGGCAGGTGCCGGCGGGGTCCAGAGCGTTGGACCGGCCGTATCCCCCGCCGCAGGTGTTGCTGATTTCGCCGCCATTGGGAGAGAGCACCTGCGGTCAGATCCAAATGCAAAAGCCATGGCGACCGGAGCGCTGCCAACCTAGAGCGGCGCTTCCCGAATCTCCATGGCTTGATTGCTTGTCGGTGCTGGTTATCGTGATGGTCAGCGCCGCTACGGCAAAGGTCGTCGGACGCCGCCGAAGATCAGGCTGATGATGAACAGCACCACGAAGATCCAGAACAGCACTTGCGCAATGCCGGCCGCCGCGGAATAGATGCCGGTAAAGCCCAGGACACCGGCGATCAAGGCGATGACCAGAAATACCATGGCCCAGTACAACATGTCGATTCTCCTAGACGATTTGTTTCTATGCTGCGCCAGCCTGGCATGCACTGGAGCCGGGCGAACCACGCGCCCGAGGTGACTCCGCTGCCGCGCTCGGCGGCCGGCAACTGGCCAGAGTCCACTGCATCTCGCGTGCCAGACATTGGCCGCACGCTCCGAGCCGTAGAGTCGAGCCCGTCCCTCGCAAGGTTCAACCTGCGTCCTGCCAAGCGTTTAAGGCCGGGCACCGCCACCGCCTCCAATGAACTCCCTGGGGTTGGACCATCGCCATACAGCATGCTCGCGAAGGGACCAACCGGTGGGGCACGTCAAGCGAAGGCTTCAGATCGCCTTCCGAACGGTTGCGACCGTGGTGGAGTGATCGGCCTGGTCTATGCCCGGCATGGCGTTTGCTTTGTCTACGTCCAGCTTCGAACCCTTCAAAAAAGGATAGAGCGATGATTTGTGCTCGTCGGGATTTTGCAGGTCCATTCGATCGGCAAGTGCTGATGGAGGCGCAGGCGTTCCATGGCCTGCTCCTCTTCCCGGAAAATGCCTTTGCCACCGTGGTCATGCCCTTCGATGCCAGTGCCAGCCGCGTGGGCAGCGTGCAGCAGTCGATCGCCGAGTCGCTGCTACTGGGCGGACTGGGCCCTTGCCTCGTAGACCTGATGCAGCCCGCCCAACCCGAAGCCCAGCAGCAGGCTGCTCGCCGGCTCAGGCTGCTCATCGAGCGCTTGAACGGCACGCTCGACGTGCTCTCCCAATTGACCGACACGCGCTCGTTGCCCCTGGGACTGTTGGGCACGGCCAGCTCGACCGAGGCCGTGCTTGCCGTGGCCGCCCGGCGGGCGGCTTCGTTGGGCGCCGTCGTCTGCTGCTGCGGCAGGCCCGATCGCTCGCCCATCGACCTGGCTGAAACCAAGGTGCCGACGCTGTTGGTGGTGCCCGGCAAGGAACGGCGGCTGGTTGAAGCCAACGAGCGGACCTTTGCCTCGCTGAATTGCCCCAGCCAGTTGGCCGTCATTCTGGGTGCCAGCCGTAACTTCGAAGAGGCCGGCACGATGGCCGCCTGCCAGTATGTCATCGGCCAATGGTGCCAGCAGCATCTGCGGGCGGCCGAAAGGCTGTTCGACCGGTGAGTTTTCAGCCTTCGGGTAACGACACCGGTTCGGCGCCGGCCTCGCGAAAAACGCGCTCTGCTTCAGCGAGCGAAGCGTTCTCTTCGTCGCCTGCGACTTCGGCCGCCACCAGGATCCTTCCTTTAAGAACGGCCTGGTCGTAGTAGTCGGCTAGCTCCTTTTCGACGCCCCGTGTCATCATGGCGCCTACCAGCCCGCCGACCACGCCGCCGGTCCAGGCTGCCAGCCCTCCGGCGGCCA
>JBBDNX010000582.1:0-2626 GCA_040877345.1 Pirellulales bacterium | reverse complement strand
AGGGGGCGGGCCCGAATTCTGGCGAATTCGGCTACGAGTGGCGAATCCGGCTACAGGGTGCCGCGGTTGAGGGTGTCGATGAGCTGGCGGAGGCGGCCGAGGTTGCGGCGGTTGAACTTCATGGTCAAGCGGGGCAGGGCGGCCAGCAAGGGCTCATCCTGCTCCTCGCTGAGCGGTCCGGTCACAGCGAAGTGCCCATCGACCAGGATGTCGGTGAAGTGGTGGTTGATCGCTTCGAGCAGCTCGCCCGTGGGGGCCGAGTGCAGCCGCAGGACCAGCTTGTTGCGAACGTAGCGCATGCTGTGGTAGACGCGATAGAACTGCAGAATCTCGTCCACGGCCTCGTCGACGCGATCGGTCAGCTTGTAGAGCGCCAGGTCCTCGGGCGAGATCATGCCCTGGGCCAGCAGCCGCTTCTGGACGTATTGGTGCCAGTCTTGCCAGAAGCTGCCGCCGGGCTCGTCGAGAAACACGACGGGGACCATGTCGCGCTTGCCGGTCTGCAGCAAGGTGAGCACTTCCAAGCCTTCGTCGAGCGTGCCGAAGCCGCCGGGCAGCAGGCAGACCGCGTCGCACTCCTTGACGAACATCAGCTTGCGCGTGAAGAAGTATTTCATGTGCACCAGCTTGGGGTCGCCGGCGATGACCGGGTTGGCCTCCTGCTCGAAGGGGAGCATGATGTTCAGGCCCATCGAATTCTCGCGGCCGGCGCCGAGATGACCGGCCTCCATGATTCCGCTGGCGGCCCCGGTGACGACCAGCCACTTGGCCTCGGCCATGGCCTTGCCGAAAGCGACGGCCTGCTCGAAGGCGGGCTCGTGCGGGCGCGTGCGGGCCGACCCGAAGACGGTCACCTTGCGGCGGGTGCGGTAGGGAGAGAAGACCTTAAAGGCGTAGCGCAGCTCGCGCAGGGCGCGGCTGAGGATCTTCAAGTCGCCGCGGCTGGTCTGGTCCTGGGCCAGCTTGTCGGCCGACTCCTTGATCATGGTGATCAGGTCGTGGACCCGGCTGCGGTCGAGGCCCTCGATGATCCTGGCGCCCTCGACGTCGGGCGGGAGCCCTGGGGAATCGGAAGTCGGCGACGAATCGCTGGTACTCACGCGGTACGCCTGTCAGTGTGCGGATGCTGTGTTTTGGACGGCACGCGGACGTGCCACAGTCCGAAGAGACAGGTCAATTATAGCGTGGGAGGGGCAACGGGTGGCGGCGACCGGGAATGGCGGCCGGCACGTGGAGAAAGCAAACGGGTCAGGCGCTGGGCCGGCGGCAGTGCTGGTAGGCCAGGATGACTTCGTAGAGATCGTTGGAGATGGTGATTTCGTCATCCTCGAAATCGTTGAGCCAAGTGCGCTGGCTGCGTACGGCATCGGCCAAGTGAGGAAGCACCTCGCCCAGGGGCAAACGCACCGTGTTTTCGGACTTCTTGGCCTTGCCCAGCGTGGCACGAGCGGTTTCCGGGCCGTAATAGACTCTCAATCGGCTTCGAGCCATCGCAGGTCGCTTCCTTGCGTTACGGATCCTGATCGTGTTATCTCTGTATCGGCAAAGTGCGTGGTGCGGGTTCGATCTGTTTCTCCGGCATTGGCGGTTTTTCAGATCGGCAGCGGCAAATGGGTCGTGCCGGGCCGGGCGGTGGTAGCGTTGTGCGGTGGGCCATTGGGCAAGTTGGGCAACTGCGATTGGCACAGACCGGCCGGGGCACGGGCAACTTGACACTGCGGAAGCGAGTACCTAGATTGCCAAACGGTTAAGTGCATTGCACGAAAACTGTTGCGTCGAACCAGCGCGAGCGGAAGGCTACATGGCGAGTACGGTTTCCATTGACTTCGGGCAGGTGTCTCAATCACTCGGCTTGGCGACCGCACGCGTGCACACCGTCGTCGAACTGCTCGATGCGGGCAACACGGTGCCGTTCATTACTCGGTACCGCAAGGACCAGACGGGCGGCCTGGACGAAGAGCAGATCGGCCAGATCCAGTCGCGCGTGGTCAAGCTTCGCTTGCTGGCGGAGCGCAAGCAGACGATCGTTCGCTCGATCGAGTCGCAGGGCAAGCTCACGGTGGAACTGGGCGCGGCCATTCAGGCGGCCGACACGACGAAGCAGCTCGAGGACCTGTACCTGCCCTTCAAGCCGAAGAAACAGACGCTGGCCACGGTGGCCCGCAGCCGAGGGCTGGAGCCGCTGGCGGTGGAGATTCTGGGGGCCGACCCGGCGGCCGCCGACCTGGACCTGCGAGCGCGGGATTTCGTCAACCCCGACCGCCAGGTGCTCAACGCGGCCGATGCTCTCTTGGGCGCGGGTCACATCCTGGCGGAGATGTTCAGCGAGCGGGCGGAGCTGCGCGGCAAGCTGCGTTCGATCCTGGAGCATACAGGCAAGCTGGTATCGACGGGGGCCGAGAGCGAAGCGGCCACGAAGGAGAAGGCCGCGAGCCAGCCGCCTGCCGCGTCTGCCGCTTCTGCCCCACCTCCTCCGCCCCCCCCGCCGCCTGACGCGGCCGCAGGGGAGCCGCCGGAGCCAGCTGCAGGTGAGCAGGGGGCGGGTGAGCAGGGGGCTGATGAATCGGGCGGCAGTGTTTCTGAGCCGCCGGGCGGCAGTGTTTCTGAGCCGGCTGAGCCGCCGGGC
>JBBDNX010000581.1:0-14639 GCA_040877345.1 Pirellulales bacterium | reverse complement strand
GCGTCATCGAGCAGACCTGCATGGTCTTCGGCCAGATGAACGAGCCGCCCGGCGCCCGTTTGCGCGTGGCCCTCTCGGCCCTGACGATGGCCGAGTATTTCCGCGACACGACCGGGGCCGACACGCTGTTGTTCATCGACAACATTTTCCGCTTCTCCCAGGCCGGCAGCGAGGTCTCCGCGCTGTTGGGGCGGATGCCTTCGGCCGTGGGTTACCAGCCGACCTTGGCCACGGAGATGGGGGCCTTGCAGGAGCGGATTGCCTCGACTTCGAAGGGGGCCATCACGTCGGTGCAGGCGGTGTACGTTCCGGCCGACGATCCGACCGACCCGGCCCCGGCCACCGCCTTCGGCAACCTGGACGCGTTTTTGTACCTGGAGCGGTCGATCAGCGAGAAGGGGATTTACCCGGCCGTCGATCCGCTGGCCTCGTCGAGCCGCATCCTCGACCCGCAGTACGTGGGCGAGCGGCACTACGCCATCGCCCGCCGCGTGCAGCGGACGCTGCAGCGCTACCGCGAGCTGCAGGACATCATCGCCATCCTGGGCATCGACGAGCTGAGCGAGCAGGACAAGCTGATCGTGCACCGCGCCCGCCGCATGGAGCGGTTCCTCTCGCAGCCGTTTTTGGTGGCCGAGGTCTTTACCGGCAAGCCGGGCGAGATCACGTCGCTGGCCGACACGATCCGCAGCTTCGAGGAGCTCGCCGACGGCAAGTGGGACCACCTACCGGAAAACGCCTTCATGTACGTGGGCCCCATCGAGCAGGCCGACGAGCAGGCCAAGAAACTGGCCCAAAAGAAGTAGTCCGCGAGATCGACCGGCATGAGCGACGACCTGACACTCGGCTCCGCGGTGGAAGTGCCACCCCAGAGCGGCGCGCTAAGCCCCGCGGCGGGCCGCGTGTTGCGCTCGGTGGTGGTCACGCCGGAAGCGACGCTCGTCGACCAGGCGGCCGATTTCGTGGCCCTGCCGCTGTACGACGGCGAGATCGGCATTTCGCCATCGCACGCCCCGATGATCGGCCGGCTCGGCTATGGCGAGTTGCGGATCACGCACCAGGGCCAGACGCGCCGCTTTTACGTCGACGGCGGTTTCATGCAGGTGGTCGACAACGTGGTCTCCGTGCTCACCAACCGGGCCTTGCCCGCCTCCGAGCTCGACGCCGAGGTGGCCGCCGAGCAGCTCGCCTCGGCCCGGCAGCGTCCCGCCCACACGCCGGAGTTGATGGCGATTCGCGACCGCATCGAGCTGCAGGCCCGCGCCCAGATTCGCGTCGCCGCCCGTGCCGGCGGAAGCTCTTATTAGGTCTTGGTTCTTAGATCTTGGATCTTGGGTCTTAGAAAAGACTTTTCGTGCCACTGCTTGGAGGCTGCCGGCGTGGCCGGTAGTCGAGAAGCAGTGCGTGGGTTCGCTCCAGAACAAGCTTGCCTCATTCCGACGGGTGTGCACAATAGAGGCGGCCGGAAGGCGAACGCGACAGGACTGGCCAGAGTTCCGGTTAAGATTAGAACAGCCCGAATTCTGGCGAATCCGGCTACGCCGCTTGGCAAGCCATAGCTCACCCGCCGCACCACCCTCCACACCCTCCACGCCCTGCCCCACTGGCTTCCCACACCCCGAACCCACCCAACCGGTATGCCCATGAAGCTCACTGCCTCTCTTGCGGCCATCGTGTCGTTGAGCCTGCTGGCGGCGCGTTTCCCCAACCGTAGCGCAAGCGACTGGCCAGCATGGCGCGGACCGGAGCGGGACGCCGTCTCGACCGAGACCGGCTTGCTCGACAACTGGCCGGAGGGCGGACCGGCACTGCTCTGGAAAGCGACCGGCCTGGGCGAGGGCTTTTCGACGCCGAGCATCGCGGGCGAGCGGATCTTCACGATGGGCAACCAGGACGGGCAGGAATGGGTGATCGCCCTGGACCGCCGCCGCGAAGGGCGCCAAGTGTGGGCCACGCCACTGGGCTCGGTCCGGCATGCCGGCGGCGGCTACCCCGGGCCCCGATCGACCCCGACCGTGGATGGCCCGCGGGTCTACGCATTGGGACTCAACGGCGACCTGGCCTGTCTCAACGCGCGCGACGGCCGGGTGGTTTGGAAGCGCGACCTGGTCCGGGAGTTCTCCGGCACCACGCCCGGCTGGGGATACAGCGAGTCGGTCCTGGTCGACGGCCCCTGGGTGCTGTGTACTCCCGGAGGGCAGGAAGCAACCATGCTGGCCCTCGACAAGCTCACGGGCGACGTCGTCTGGCAGTCGAAAATCGGCGACACGGCCGCCTACTCGTCGATCATCGACACCGAGGTCGGCGGCGTGAAGCAATACGTGCAGTTTACGATGAACGGCGTGATCGGCGTCCGCGCCAAGGACGGCGAGCTTTTGTGGCGGTATGACGAGCCGGCCAGCGGCACCGCCAACATCTCCACCCCCATCGTCCTGGGCGACACCGTGTTTGCCACCGCAGGCTACAACCGCGGCGCAGGCCTGGTCGAGTTGAGCCGCCAGGGCAACGGCATCGCGGCCGAGAAGGTCTACTTCACAAACGAACTGCAGAACAAGACCGGCGGCGCGGTGCTCGTGGACGGCCACGTCTACGGCTGCCACGAGGCCGGTTTCCTCGTCTGCATCGACTATCAGACCGGCGAAGCCCTCTGGCGCGAGCGGGCCACCGGCGTCTGTTCGCTCTTGTATGCCGACGGCATGTTCTTCGCCCGCAACGAAGGGGGCACGGTGCACCTGGTGAAGGCCACCCCGCAAGGCTGCACGGTCATCTCGTCATTCGAGCAGCCCGAGCGCAGCGACCGCACGGCCTACCCGCACCCGGTGATCGCCGACGGCCGGCTGTACCTCCGCGACCAGGACAAGCTGTTTTGCTTCGATGTCCGGTCGGCTGAACGCTGAAGGAGCCCGAAGGGGAGAAGGCAGAACCCTTTGCCGCGGTTGCGCACGGTTGGATCAAAGAGAAGGAGAAAAAGCTCGCTTAGGCCGGCGCATATCGCACGAGTCCGGGTACGCGGTCGAAGTCAGCATCGTGACTAGCGAGCTGACTCAGATTATGGTGCTGCATGACCGCCACGGTCAGGGCATCGTTGCTCAGAAGCCCAGGTTGTTGACTGATGGCCGCGGCAATGGCGACTAACGAGGGGGCAATCGTCAAGACTTGTATCTTGGATTGGAGCACCGTCTCGACCGCCGTGCGGAAGCGGCTCAGACCCTGTAGGCTCGTGGGTTGTCGTTTCAGGTACTGCATCACCTTCGTCGATGGAAAGCCAGGCAGGGCGGCAGCCTCAATTATCATCAGCCGATGAGCAACTTCGCTGAGCAGATGCGTGGATGTAAAGCCGACAAGCTCCTGGTTCTCGATGCGCTGCACCAATTGGCTGCATGCCGCGCCAAAAGTGGGATGAGAACCAAAATAGTAGATCAAGTGGTTTGCGTCCAAAAAGACGCGTGCGCCGGCCGGTAAGTCGGCGAAGATCATGGTCCTTCCTGCGGATCGAATTCCGGGTCCATGGCGATTCGCTCAAGGGTTTCGGCGTCGCCCGTCCATCCCATGATCCCATAGGCTTCCAAGATCGGATTGGCCGTGGTTTGAATGGTGATCCGAACCTTTTGGTGCTCCTTCAGCGGCAAGGGCTGTGCCAACCTCAGGCTGCCGTTTTCGTAGACGGCGTCAACGATGATGGCCATCGCTTCGACTCCACATGGAAATGCAGTGGTTATTATTCTATCACAGATCCCCTGCTGAAACTGGCCCTGCTGCGGTTGTGCCTCGACCTCCGGCCTCCAGCCTGGGGCACGCTACCGCTTTGCCCCAGCCACCCGGACCGCATAAATGCGGATCACTACGAACCGCTACCGCTTTGCCCCAGCCACCCGGACCGCATGAATGCGGATCACTACGAACCGCTTACGGTTTGCCACCAGGCACCCGGACCGCATGAATGCGGATCACTACGAACCGCTACCGCTCTGCCATCAGCACCAGAGCCGTCCTTCCTCCTTCCTCCTTCTGCCTTCCTCCTTCTGCCTTCTGCCTTCAGATCTGGTAGTTCTCGTCGCGCTGGTCGTCGAGCTCGGAGCGCATCTTGAGCTTGGGCTTTTCGAGGACCACGGTGGTCCGCGGCCCGACGCTGCGGGTGAGCCAGACGCTGGAGCCGATCACCGAGTCGTGGCCGATCACGGTCTGGCCGCCCAGCACGGTGGCGTTGGCGTAGATCACCACGCGGTCCTCGATGGTGGGGTGCCGCTTGGTTCCGCGGACCAGGTGCCCGTCGCCGTCAGTGGGGAAGCTCAACGCGCCCAGCGTCACGCCCTGGTACAGCTTGACGTGCTCGCCGATCTCGCAGGTTTCGCCGATCACCACGCCGGTGCCGTGGTCGATGAAAAAATGCCGCCCGATCCGGGCCCCTGGGTGGATGTCGATGCCGGTCTTGCTGTGGGCCCACTCGGTCATCATCCGCGGGATGAGCGGCACCTCCAGGTTCCACAGCACGTGCGCGAGGCGGTATACCGTGACGGCTTCCAGGCCGGGGTAGCAGAAGATCACCTCATCGGTGCTCTTCACGGCCGGATCGCCTTCGTAGGCCGCCTGCACGTCGAGAGCCAGCACGCCCCGCACGTCGGGCAACTGCTCCAGGAACTGGATGGCCTTGGCCTGCCCCAAGGCTTCGTAGTCGATTTCGGCGTCGGCCGCGCTGCGGGAACTGGCTTCGTGCCTAAGCGCCCGTCCGATCTGGGTCGTCAGCTTGTCGTGCAGGCCGTCGATCAGGTCGCCCACGTGGTAGGTCACGTTGCCCAGGTGCAGACCTTCGCGGCGGCGATAGCCGGGGTAGAGGATCTCCTTGAGCGCCTCGATGGCCTCGATGATCACGTCGTAGTTGGGCAGCGGGCAGTGTCCCAGGTGGTTGATGGTGCCCACCTCGGTGTAGGTTGCCACGATTTGCCTGGTCAACTCCGGCAGTTGTTCTTTGAGGCGGAAGTCGGAAGCCATTGGTTCACCATGCTCTGGCGCACCAGGGGGTGCGCGCGGCAAAGAGAAGGATCAAGAGAAAACGTGCGGCTGGGCAAGGAAGGAAGATAGTCCGGTCAGGCCGGACAACAGCGCAAGGGGCGCGCCGCGAGGGTGTGGCCGCAGGGAAAAAGGCCGCCGGTTCGACTGGCGCGGTTCATATCGAGCTTTCGCTTCAGGCAGGGCAGGCGTCGGGCGCCCGCCGCAAAGTGAGCCCAAAAACCGTGAACTACTCAACGCGTCAGCTTGGATCGGCCGAAAAACAACGTTCTTTACATCGCAACTGGGGCACGCTTATCGCCTTGCCCCAGCCACCCAGCCACCCAGCCACCCAGCTCGCGTTCGCTTGCGCCGCTAATCGTAGGTCTTATGACCGGCAAAATCAAGCATCTGCAAATTGTGTTCGGTAGGCCGCGGCTTGGAATTTAGGGAAAACGGGTGGCAAGCTGCGGTAGCCGGGGGGCGCGGGGAGCCAGCTTGCCCTCACCCCGCCCGCCGCCCGCTACTCTTCGTCTTCCGGGTGCAGGACGGCCTTCTCAATAATGTCCTTCTGCACGTTGCCGGGCACCACGTCGTAGCGGTTGAACTCCATGGTGTAGCTGCCCTGACCGCCCGTCATGCTCGACAGCGCCCGGGCATAGGTGGTCACTTCCGACAGCGGCACCTCGGCGATCACCGTCTGCAAGTCGCCGCCGGCCGAGTCCATGCCCAGCACGCGGCCGCGGCGGCCCGACATGTCGCTGTTGATGTCGCCCAGCTTCTCCCCCGGCACGGTCACGTGCAGCGTGACGATCGGCTCCAACAGCGACGGCTTGGCCTGCTGGAACACGTTGCGAAACGCCATCGAACCGGCCGTCTTGAAGGCCGCTTCCGAGCTGTCGACCGGGTGGTGCTTGCCGAAGTGCACCTCGACGCAGACGTTCTGCACCTTGTAGCCGGCGATCACTCCCCGCTCCATCCGCTCCTTGAAGCCTTTTTCCACGGCGGGCAGGAAGTTGTTGGGGATGGTGCCCCCCACGATCGAGTCGATCCAGAGGAAATTGTTGGCCGGGTCGTAGTGGTACTCCCGCATCGAAGAGAAGTTCTCCTTGGTGGCGAACGTTTCGACGTCGGTGCCCTGCGGCAGCGGGACCATGCGGATGTGCACCTCGCCGAACTGGCCGCGGCCGCCCGACTGCTTCTTGTGCCGGTAGCTGCCTTCGGCCCTGGCCTGGATCGTCTCGCGGTAGGGGATTTTGGGTTCCTTGGCGTCGACCTCGACCTTGTCGCGCCGCTTGAGCCGCTCCTGCACGACCTGCAAGTGCAGCTCGCTCATGCCGTTCATCACCAGCTCCTTGGTCTGCATGTCGCGATCGAGCCTGAGCGTGGCGTCCTCCTCGGTCAGCTTGTGCAGGGCGCCCGACAGCTTGCCCTCGTCGCCGCGGCTCTTGGGCGTGACCGCCATGCCCACCATCGGCGTCGGGAAGCTCAGCGGGCTCATCACCAACTCGCCCAGCGTGCTGCCGATGTGCAGGTCCTCGACCTTGGCCAGGGCCACGATGTCGCCGGCGCTGGCGCTGTCGACGGGCTCGGTGTGGTTGGCCTGCACGCGGAAGAGCTGGGCGATCTTGATCCCCTTGCGGGCCGTCGAGGCCTGCACCGTCTCGTCTTTCTTCAGCGTTCCCGAAAAGACGCGCAGGTAGCTCAGCTTCTGCACGAAGGGATCGATCCGCGTCTTGAACACCTGCGCCACCAGCGGGCCTGCCGGGTCGGGCTTCAACTCGATCTCGCCGCCGTCCGGCTTCTTGGCCGTCCGCCGCACGCGCCCCGGCGGCAGCCCGCACAGCGCCAGCGCGTCCAGCAGCTCCGACAGGCCCACGTCGCCCTTGGCGGAAATGGCCACGATGGGGATCAAGCTTCCGGCCGCCACAGCCTCGACGATCAGTCGCGAGACTTCCTCGTCCGTCGGCTGCTGGCCTTCGAAGTAGCGGGCCGTGACTTCCTCGTCGTTCTCGATGATCGACTCGATCAGCTTTTCGCTCAGCTCGGCCGGGTTCACCAGGGCGCCGGCGGCCTCGGCCGGCGGCTTCAAGGCGCTGGCGACCCCCTTGAAATCCGGTCCGCTTCCCACCGGCACGTTCAAGGGCACGCAGGCCGGCCCGAACATCGAGCGGATGCTCGAAAGCAGCGCCGGATAGTCGATGTTGTCGCCGTCCATCTTGCTGATCACGATCATGCGCCCCAGGCCCGCCTTGCCGGCCTCCATGAAGACGCGGCGGGTGTTGACTTCGATTCCCGAATGCGCATTGATCACGATGACCGCCGTCTCCACGGCCCGCAGGGCCCCGATCGTCTGCCCGATGAAGTCGGGGTAACCGGGCGTGTCGATCACCTGGAAGTGCTTCCCGCCGTGCTCGAAGTGCACCAGGCTGGCCTCGATCGTGTATTTGTGGTGCTTCTCCTCCTCATCGAAGTCGCAAATGCTCGTGCCGTCGTCAACGCTCGCCGGGTGATTCACGGCCCCCGTCTTGATCAGCAGCTTGTCGACGAGCGTCGTCTTGCCGGCCGATCCGTGGCCGCAGAAAGCAATGTTGCGAATGTCCTCGACGTTGCGTTGCGCCATACCAGCGTTTCCTTTGACTTTGACGTTGTTAGCAGGGTTTCGCGCTGCCGGCCGCCGAGAGCGCGTCGGCCAGCGTCAGCGTCCCTTCGTACAAGGCCCTGCCGATAATGCAACCCGCCACTCCCACGAGAGCCAGGTCGGCCACGTCCTCGGCCCGCCGCACGCCGCCCGAGGCCAGCACCGGAATGTCGATCGCCGAGACGAGCTCGCGCATCGCCGGCAGGTTCGGCCCGCTCAACATGCCGTCGCGGGCGATGTCGGTATAGATGATGGCCGCCAGCGGCTCGCCCACGTACCGCGCGGCCAGTTCGCCGGCTGTTACGTCGCTGGTGGCGAGCCAGCCGTGGGTTGCCACGCGGCCCTCGCGGGCGTCGAGTCCCAACGCCAGGCGATCGGGAAAGCGGCGGCACATCGCGCAGAACCACTCCGGCTCTTCGAGGGCCCGCGTGCCAATCACCAGCCGCTGGAGACCCAATTCCAAGAGCGCGGCGATCGACTCGTCGTCGCGGATGCCGCCCCCCAACTCGCAGGGGACATCCACGGCGTCGAGAATGTCCTTAACCGCCTCCAAGTTGGCGGGCCGCCCCAGCTTGGCCCCATCCAGGTCGACCAGGTGCAGGCACAGCGCCCCCTGTTGCACCCAGCGGACCGCCATGGCGGCCGGATCGTTGCCGAACACCGTTTCGCGGTGGTAATCCCCCTGCTGGAGGCGGACGCATTGACCGCCGCGGAGGTCGATAGCGGGCCAGATTTGCATCGTGCTGGACTAACCACCCCCGAGAGCGGAAACAAAGCGGAAGAACAGAATATGCCACAGAAGAAATACGGCTGCAAGCTACTACTGTGGCGCAGAGTTGGCAATCAGCAAGACGACGCTAATCAACCAGACGCCAAACCAGATGGCTTGGGCCACGAGCGTGGCCACCAGCATCTTGGTCCCCTTGGGATGCCCCTGCACGAGCCAAACGATGGCGATGATGCAGGCAACGCCGCCGCAAAGAATCGCCAGCGCCCAATCGAGCCCGCTCAGTTCCACTTCGCCGTAGCGGTACCGATCGAGCTGGCTTTTTTTCGGCCTTCGCCTCCGCACGATCGTGGCACCCGACCGAGTCGGCTGGTGGTGCTCCTGCTTGGGCGGCTTCGAGCGCTGATAGGCTGCCTCCTCCGCCAGGATCTCCACCACGCCCGCAAGCGGACCGCGCTGGGGAGGCTCGGGCGCCACCAGGATCGATTGGCAGACCGGGCACTGCACGTTGTGCCCGGCCGCCTCGTCGGAGACGCGCAACTCCCGGCCGCACACCGGGCAGATGATCTCATACGGCATGCGGACGGCTCCCCCTCAGCCCCGACGACTGCCGCCGGAAGAGAATCCGGGCATCGCGGGGACGATTTCCATACTAGCCCGGCGCGGGGAAACGGGACAGCAGTTGAAGGCAGAAGGCAGAAGGCGAAAGGAGGAAGGAGGAAGGAGGAAGCGGGGTCAGGCCAGCTCGGCGAAGTTCTTCAGCATCCGCAGCCCGTCGGCCTGGCTCTTCTCGGGATGGAACTGGGTGGCATATACGTTGTCTTGCCAGATGACCGAGGCGAACGGCTCGGGATAGCTCGTCTCGGCGGCGATCACCCGCCGGTCGTGAGGGACCGCGTAATACGAGTGCACGAAGTAAACGTGGCTTCCGTCCGCCACCCCTTCGAAGAGCGGCGCCGGCCGCCGGATGGCCAGTTGGTTCCACCCCATGTGGGGCACTTTGTAGCCCGCCGCCAGGTCGAACCGCACGACCTCGCCGGCGAGCACGCCCAGGCCTTCATGCCGGCCCCCCTCATGGCCGACTTCGAACAGCAACTGCAAGCCGAGGCAGATCCCCAGCAACGGCTTCTGCTCCCGGATGGCCGCTCGGATCGGGTCCACCAGCCGGCGGCGTTTCAACTCGTCCATGGCGTCGCCAAAGGCCCCCACGCCGGGCAGCACCAGCTTGTCGGCCTGCTCGAGGACGGCCGGATCGTCGCTGATCGCCGCTTCGTGTCCAACTTTCAAAAGGGCCTTCTGCACGCTCCGCAGATTTCCCATGCCATAGTCAACGATCGCAATCATGCTCTTAGCGCGCGGTGGGACAACTGGAACTTGGACACGAGGACGCCCCGGATGGTTCGCAAAGGCCGATTCTAGCGTGCAGCGAGGCGTTCGGGATAGATGACCAGCTCGACGCGGCGGTTGCGTTGCTTGCCGGCCTGGGTGCCGTTGGACACGACGGGATGGTTGCCGCCGTGCCCCACGACAAACAACTGCCGCGGCGCCAGCCGGGTGCGTCCCGCCAGGTACTCGTAGAGCGCCATGGCGCGGGCCACGGAGAGCTGGTGGTTGCTCCGCCAGGGCCCGGCCCGGATGGGGTCGCTGTCGGTGTGTCCCTCGATGCCCACCAGGTGTTCCGGATAGGTCCGGGCAACCTCGGCGGCCACGCTATCGATGAGCGCCGTCGCCTGGGGCAGCAACGTCGCCTGGCCCGACTCGAACAGCCTGCCCTCCGGCAGCTCGAGGCGGATCACGTCGCCGTCGGCGCGGACCTCGACGCCCGGGATATCGACCGCCGGCAGCCGCTCGCGCAGGCTGCTGTTGGCGGTGATCGTGGCGCCCGCCCGGCGCTTGACCGAGGCGGCCAAGGTGTCGGCCTTCTTTTCCACCTCCTGGCGTTCGTCCTTCAAGCGGGCCAGTTGCGCGGCCGAGCTGCCCAACTGGTCGCGCAGGGCCGCCACCTGGTCTTCCAGGACCCCAGCCTGCTGGCGTGCCTGCGCCAGCAGCGTGCCCAGCTCCTGGTTGTCCTGGTCCAGGGCGGCGGCCCGGCTCTGAAACTCCTGGTTCTGTTGGGCAAGCGCCAACTGCTGTTGCTGGAGCGTCTGGACCTGCCCCTGCAGGACCAAGGGGTTCTGCGCGCAGCCCGGCACGCCGATCACGCAGAAGACCACCAGGGCGGCTGCCGCCTTTCGCATGCCCACCGTCTTTCCATCAAGGCCGAGTTACGGCCGCCAGCTCAGCGCGCGGCTTCACCCCCCGTTTGCGCGGCGGATAGTAGCAGCGTGGCCGCTGGGAAACAACGGCGAATCAGCAAGAATGGGCGTCATCCGGTTCGCCGGAGCGGGCACCAGGGCGACCGGGTTTTCAGCTCTTGCAGGCCCGGCCCGGAATCTGTACATTAGTTCATTGCTAGCGTGCGGCCGGGCAAGGAGGCAGCTCAGTCCATGAGATTGGCTTGCGAGCGGGCATCATGGCTCAGCAGGAGCGACAAATGACGCTGGGCGACTTCGTTGACTGCCCGGCCCGGGAGGCCGAGCTGGTGCAAATAGCCCTCTTGCTGGGCGCCCGGCGGGTGCGAGGCTGGTCCCAGGCGGAGCAGCTCCTGGCCAAGACGGCCGCTGGCGTGCCCCGGCAGGTCGTCAGCGACTTCCGTCGGAGAATCGAAGCGGGCGAAGATCCCCCCTTCTCGCGCCGCTCGACAGCCGATCGGATCCGGCAGAACGCGTCGCCCAGCGAACGTTCACACCGGGTTTGATTGTTGACGGCATGGTGGATTGGGCCGCCGAAGCGGGCCGGCCGCAACGGATCGTCGATCCCGGCATCGGTTCGGGGCGTTACTTGCTCGCCGCGGGGCGACGGATGCCCTGGGCCAACCTGGTCGGCATCGAGATCGATCCCTTGCCGGCGATGCTGGCCCGTGCGAACCTGGCCGTCGCCGGGCTGGCAAACCGTGCCGAAGTCGTGGTGGGCGACTATCGAGCTGCTTGTGCGGGCGCCGCAAGTGGGCAAACGCTGTACATCGGCAATCCGCCGTATGTGCGCCATCACGCGGTCGCGGGCCATTGGAAGACGTGGCTCGTGGCCGAGGCCGCGAAGCTCGGGCACGCTGCAAGCCAGCTCGCCGGACTCCACGTTCATTTTTTTCTTGCCACGGCGATCCAGGCAGCCCCCGGAGATTATGGGGCCTACATTACCGCAGGCGAGTGGCTGGACGTCAATTACGGCAGCCTGGTGCGTGAGCTGTTCTTGTCGCAGCTTGGCGGGCGCCGCATCATGGTGATCGAGCCGACGGCAATGCCCTTTCCCGATGCCGCGACCACGGCGGCGATCACGTATTTCCGGATCGGGGACAGGCCGAGCTCGATCCAACTCAAACGCGTGAGCAACCTCGCGGAGTTGAACGACCACAACAGCGATCGAGTTGTGGCGCGCGAGCGGTTCGAGTCGCAGCCGCGATGGTCGGCGCTGACGCGCCGCCGGCGCAAGGGGCGGGAAGGCTACGTTGAGCTTGGCGAGCTATGCCGCGTGCATCGCGGGCAGGTGACCGGGCTGAACAAGGTTTGGATTTCCGGCCCGGATCGTGCCGGGTTGCCCGAATGCGTGCTGTTTGCCAGCGTTACCAAGGCACGCGAGTTGTTTGAGGCGGGGCCGGCGCTTGAAGACGCCTCCGCGCTGCGTCGAGTCATCGACCTGCCCGTTGACCTGGACGTTTTCGACGCCTGCGACCGCAAAGCGATCGACCGGTACCTTTCCAAGGCCAAAGCGCTTGGAGCGCACCTGGGTTACGTGGCCACGAACCGCAGAGCCTGGTGGTCGGTTGGCTTGCGCAAGCCCGCGCCGATTTTGGCGACCTACATGGCTCGCCGGCCTCCGGCATTCGTTCACAATCGGGCGCAGGCGCGTCATATCAACATCGCCCATGGGGTTTACCCCCGCGAGCCGCTTGGCCAGAATGTGTTGGAGAACCTGGTCCGCTTCCTGCGGCAGGCAGTGCAGTTGAGCGACGGGCGGACCTATGCCGGAGGCTTGACCAAGTTCGAGCCGCGCGAAATGGAACGCTTGCTCGTGCCGGGACTGGAGCTGCTGGCCAGCCGCTTGATGAAGTTGCGGTGCCAGCGGCTGGGACAGTGCGGCTGCCAGCCGTAGCGGGCCAAGACCCGGTCGGACAGCCGCGCGTTCGAGGCGTCGCATAGCAAGGCGTCCGACCGCTTCAAGCGGGCGATCTCGTCCAGCACTGCAAGCGCCGATAGCACGGTGGCCAACCGTGTCCGCCGCGCGCTCAACAAGTATTGCAGCGCTAAAAAACTCGGAAAACGTCGGGGCTGGTTGTAATACAACAGACAGCGGTCACCCAGGCGACGCGCGTGAAACCATCGCCCCAGCAGGGCCGCATCGGCCAGCGACGCCACTTTCGGAAACGGCCTGAGGCGCACGGCCCGCAGTCGGCCCCCGACGACTTCAATCACGCCATAGCGGCGGACCCGGAGCCGCTCGGCCTGTTCCGCCACGTCGGTTACGGTCTCAAAATACATCCGCGCCATCCGGTCGTCGTCGTTTGCGATCCTACCGGACAAGCCTAGCTTGCGGGAACGTGGAAGGCAGAAGGCAGAAGGCAGAAGGTGGAAGGAGGGAAGTGGAAGACGCTGGGGCACGCTACCGCTTTGCCACCAGCCACCCGGACCGCATGAATGCGGATCACTACGAACCACGAACGCTTTGCCACCAGCCACCCGGCCACCAGCTACACGGCACACCACCCGGCCTTAGGGGGTCTCCTTGCCGGGGCGCGTGAGCGCCTCAGCGACGATCCGCCAACTCCGCAGGAGCAGGGCCAAGACGGCCAGGCAAGCCACCAGCGCCAGCGGCACCAGAAGGCCCTGGTCGAATAGCAGCACCAGCCAGTCCCAAAGCGGTCTCCAGCCGATGATCACGGCCAGGGTTGCCAGGCAGAGAAACGGTCCATACGGAATCTCGCGCCCCCCGCGCAACAGCAACCTGGACAGTCCCACCACCACGCCCGCGAACGGCGCCAAGAAAAAAATCATCAAGCCGGCCTGCCAGCCCAGAAAACTGCCGATCATCGCCATCAAGGTGACGTCGCCAAACCCCATGGCTTCCTTCTTGAGGGCCCAGGTCCCCACGATGCGCACGCCCCACACCAGGCCGCCCGACATGGTCAGGCCCACCAGCGAGGTCAACAGACCGGCCCAGTTGGGCAAACCGATGAACCAGACCGTCACGATGAAGCTGGTGCCGGCCAGGGCGATCGTCACCAGCAGGGGCCAGACCGGCGACCGCATCGCGTGGGCCACGAGCATCCGCACCGCCTTGTCGAAGCCGCGCGACGGCAGCCACAGCCGCGGCAACAGCGCCCAGCACCAGCCCCAGAAACAAGCCAGGCCCAACAGCAGCGAAATCGGCTGCGGGTAACCGTTCAGAATCGGAGGCCACTGCTCCGGATACAGGCTGGGGAAGACCAGCGTCACGAACTCCACGAACTGAAAGGGCGGTTTGGCCTGCAATCCACCGGGCATCAGGTTCCAGGTGTACGTTCCCGACAGCACCAGGGCGGCCAGGGTCCCCGGCACTGTGATCGAGTCCGGGATAATCCGGTCGTCGATGTCGATGAACGACGCTGCCAGCATCAAGAGCACCAACAGCAGGTGGTTGGCGTAAACGACGTGCAGAATGGTCCAGGTCTGAAGGCTGAATTCGCCTACCCCTCCCCCGGGCAGCAGGGGTCGGCCCAACAGGCCTTCGTTGCCAATCTCCCACCAGTACAAGCCCGCCACGAGCGCCCCGGTCAACAGCTCGATCGAGAGCGGCCGCACCCAGAACCTTGGTCCCAGCGCGTCGGCCTTGCGAGCCAGCCGCAGCCAGCCCAATACCGGCAGCCGGTCGAGCCAGCGGCTGCCGCCGTCGCGCGGGTGCAGGGGCGACCAGGGACTGCGGCCTTTGAGCTGCCAGCCCAGCAGGTCGATGGCCAGATTCACCAGCGCGCCGGCCACGACCCCTGTCAGAAACAGGACGGCCAGGCGGGTCTCCATGGGAATGTCAAGGATCCAGTTCACGCCAGCTCCGATAGAGTAGAAAGGTGAAGTTGCTCGATAATGCGGCCGGCCACTTCGGCCGGGCTTCGCCCCTGAGTCTCGATGGCCAGATCGGCACACTCGCTGTACAGCGGCGCCCGCCGGGCCAAAAGTTCGACGACCTCCGCTTCGCCCCCGGCGGAAGTCAGCCGGG